>DATJCV010000022.1:0-7356 GCA_035497775.1 Burkholderiaceae bacterium
AGGCGCCGTAGATCACGTTTTTCAACGACGAGACGTCAGTGGCGGCGATGTCGGGATGCTCGAACAGCATCTGCATCATGGTCGGCACCAGGTTGATCGCGGTGATGCGTTCAGCTGGGATGGTGCGCAGGAAGCGCGCCGGCTCGAAAGCCGGCAGGATCACGGTGCGGCCGCCGCGCAGCCAGAACGGCAGCACGAAGACACCGCTGGCGTGGATCAGTGAGGCCGCATGCAGCATCGCGTCTTCGTGCGTCGCCGGCAGCAGGTTCAGCAGCACGTTGCGGCAGATCGCCGCGTACGAGCTCTGCGTATGCTGGGCCGCCTTCAGCGTGCCGGTGGTGCCCGAGGTATACAGCGTCAGCACCACGTCGTCCGGCCGCACTTCTAGCTCCGGCCAGGTCGACGGTTGCCGCTGCGCTTCAGCGATCAGGTCGCGCCCGCCCGCCACCGCCGCATCCAGCCCCAGGCATGCCAGTTCCGGCAATGCGCCGGCCAGGGCCGCCGCGCGCTCCGCCAGATCGGCGCCGAACACCAGCGTCCGGCAGCCGGTGTCCTGCAGCATGCGTACGTGCTCGCCCAGCGACAGCCGCGCATTCAGCGGCACGCGGTTGATGCCGGCCTTGACGCAGGCGAAGTCGACCGGAACGCTGTACAGCCCGTTGTTGAGCAGCAGCGCCACGCGGGTGTGCGGCGCGATGCCGCCCGCCAGCAAGGCGTTTGCCAGCCGGCTGCTGAGCGCGTCGACTTCGGCAAAGCTGAGGCTCTGGTCGCCGAATACGATGGCGGTGCGCGGCCCATGCTGCAGCGCGCCGCGCCGGATCAGTTCGTGATAGGTCGGGCCACTGGCATGGACAGTGCTGGCTGGCGTGATACTCATGGTGATCTCCTGGTCTGTAACGGATCCGGCGAAACCGGCGGTTGGGGATTTTCCGGGTCGGCTAGCGGCCCGTTGTTCTTATGAGTTGCCGAAATGTCCGTGCCGCCCCGCGCCCTGCGTGAAGCGGGCGGCGCCCACCTCGCCCTCGGCAAAGACGATCGGCACGCCGTCCTTGCCTTCGCGGCGCAGCGCTTCGGCCAGCGGCAAATCCCACTGCCCATAGGCGGAACGGCGGTCGGCCAGCATGCATTGCTGCGGAAAGGCGGCGATCTGGCGCGCCAGTTCCTGCGCTGCCGCCAGCGCGCCGCCGCGTGACGTGATGCGGTTGACCAGGCCCATCGCGCGCGCTTCGGCGGCCGTGACCGGACGCCCGGTCAGGATCAGGTCGAGCGCGCGTCCCATGCCGACGATGCGCGGCAGGCGCACGGTGCCGCCGTCGATCAGCGGCACGCCCCAACGCCGGCAGAACACGCCGAATATCGCGTCCTCGTCAGCCACCCGCAGGTCAGCCAGCAAGGCCAGCTCCAGGCCGCCGGCTACCGCGTGGCCATTGATCGCGGCGATCAGCGGCTTGTTCAAGGCCATGCGTGTCGGCCCCATCGGCCCGCTGCCGTCGCCGTCGGGGTCGAGTTCGTTGCGCAACGCGGGGTCGGCGATGGCGCCGAGGTCGGCGCCGGCGCAAAAATTACCACCGGCACCGGTCAGGATGGCGACGCGCAAGGCGTCGTCGGCCTCGAAGCGCTCGAAGGCGGCGCGCAGTTCCGCCGCCATCGGGCCGTTGACGGCATTGCGCTTGGCGGGCCGGTTGAGCGTGATGGTGCAGACCGACTGGTCGACGCTGAATAAAATGTTTTGCATGGCATGGCCTTTTTTTGGGCTCTGTTGTTACCCAATTAAAATTACATATAAACGCCCGGACGCCCCATACTAGGAAATATTTCTTTATTACGCAAACATGGACACTGTATGTAATATTCCGGTCGCCTCGCCCACCGCGCCGGACTTGATCCTGGACTTGCTGGTCGCGCATGGTGGCGTCCTGCCGGTGCTGGCGCTGTGCCGCGCAGGCAGCCTGATGGGAATCGGTCAATCCGCAGTCCGGGTCAGCCTGACGCGATTGGCGAGCCAGGGCAAGATCGTGCGCGGCGCGCGCGGCTGCTATGCATTGAACCTGTCCGGCCCAGCATTGGCGCGCGATGTCGACGACTGGGGCCACAAGGGTTCGCAGACCGTTGCTTGGCGCGGCCATTGGCTGGCGGTGCAGGATGCCGGCGTTTTGCGTTCCGACAAGACCGCCTGGCGGCACCACAGTTTGGCGCTGGAATTGCGCGGGCTGGCGCCGTTCCAGCCCGGCCTGCACCTGCGGCCCGACAATCTGAAGGGCGGCGTGACGGCGGTACGCACGCAGTTGCTGGACCTCGGGCTGTCGCCGCAGGCGCTGGTGTTCCGGCTGGACGGGCTCGACCCGGCACGGCAGGCGGCGGCTCGCGAACTGTGGCAGGTCGAGGCCCTGCTGGCCGAATACCGCCGCCTGCAAAAGGCGCTGGAGCAAAGCGGCGCGCGCCTGAAAAAGCAGAAATTCGACATCGCGGTGCGCGAATCGCTGCTATTGGGCCGGGCCGTGATCGCGCAACTGATCCGCGATCCGCTGCTGCCGCCGGAATTGATGCCGCCCGAGGCGCGGCTGGCGCTGGTGCAGAAGATGCGGGAATACCAGCGCGAAGCGCTGGCGCTATGGCGCAGCTGGATGGCGTTGCCGGATGAGCGCCCGGCTTGATTCCGGCATCAAGCGGTCCGCCGGCGTGCTTTCCGGACGGCCAGATCGAAGGCAGCTCCTGTGCCGGAAGCCAAAACACACTATTCTTGCGGATGAGGCGCACCGCCGGACGGGCTTGCATGCATAGTCCCTTCCGTGCACCAAACACGCTATCGACATGCAGGGAATGTGTCTTGCCATGCATCCCTCTTCCGTACTCAGCATAAGGAATTCGCCATGAACAAACGCCCGCTCGGCCGCACCGGCCTGGAAATCGCCCCGCTCGTCTTCGGCGGCAACGTATTCGGCTGGACCGCCGACCAGCCGACCTCCTTCGCGCTGCTCGACCGTTTCACGGATGCCGGCCTGAACGCCATCGACACCGCCGACGCCTACTCGGCATGGGTGCCGGGCAACCAGGGAGGCGAATCGGAAACCATCATCGGCAACTGGCTGAAGGCCTCGCCGGCTCGGCGCGACAAGATCGTCATCATCACCAAGGTCGGCTGGACCGGCGGGTCGGGCGGCAAAGGCCTGGCGGCCAATGCCATCATCAGCAAGGTCGAGGATTCGCTGCGGCGGCTGCAGACCGATCGCATCGACCTCTATCTCAGCCACCGCCCCGATCCGGACACGCCGATCGAGGAAACCCTGCGCGCCTACGAAACTCTAATTCGGCAAGGCAAGGTGCGCGCCATCGGCTGCTCCAACTACGACGCCGGCCAATTGCGCGAGGCGCTGGCGGCGTCGGCGCAAAACAATCTGCCGCGCTATGAAGTCCTGCAGCCCGAATACAACCTCTACGATCGCAGCGGCTATGAAAGCGCGCTGCGCGACCTGTGCATGGCCGAGGGCCTGGGCGTCATCACCTACTACAGCCTGGCATCCGGCTTTCTGTCCGGTAAATATCGCTCCCAGGACGATTTGAACAAGAGTGTGCGCGGTTCGCGCGTCAGTAAGTATCTCGATGCGCGCGGCATGCGCATCCTCGGCGCGCTGGACAGCGTGGCGGCGGCCCACGGCGCGCAGCCGGCCGAAGTGGCGCTGGCCTGGGTGATCGCCCGCGAAGGCGTCACCGCGCCGATTGCCAGCGCCACCACGGTGGCGCAGGTCGACAGCCTGATCCGGGCGGTGCAACTCACGCTGTCGGCCGAGGATATCGACCTGCTGAACACCGCCAGCGCATAAAGCCGTAACGGATCGGAGTGACAGCAAACCGACCGCGCAGATTGCATGGTGAGCGGGGACCGGCCAAAGCGGCCGCTCAAGAATCCGGAATGGCCAATTCTTGGCGATCGACAGGTGGTAAAAGCGCTTATAGGAGCGTTCAAATGGATAAATGGCTTTGCCGAAAAATTCTGATAGCCGGTATCCTTTTCAGCACCTGCATCAACGTGCATTCGGCATCCGAACCGGAAAAGTCGCGCGGCGAATTGCTTTATTCGACGCATTGCATCGCCTGTCATACGACGCATGTGCATTGGCGTGACCAGCGGCTGGCGACGGACTTGCATGGCCTCGCCAAACAGGTGCGTCGCTGGCAAAGCAATACGGGGCTCGGCTGGAATGATGAAGATATTGCCGCTGTTACGGCACACCTGAATGCGCTTTACTATCATTTTCCGCCCACTTCGGAAGAAAAGGCGGTCTCATTAAAACAAGAAAAAAAACGATGATCGGTCCCGCCAAAGGGCGGGACGCCATCCCAATGTGCCGATACATCAGTTCGGACCGGCCTATGGGATTGGGATCGCCGCTGATGTTTCTGCCTCATCATTTCTGGCTCAGGTTTCCCAGGCACTAATCCAATTCCACCCATGACTCCAAGGAGGTTTTTATGCGCTTGAAGGACAAAAACATCATCGTCACCGGTGGCGCCAGCGGCATTGGACTGGCCACGGTGGAACGCTGCCTGCAGGAAGGCGCCAACCTCGTCATGGCCGACCTCCCCGGCGCCACCGGTGAGCAGCACGCCAGAGACCTGGAGGCGCGCTACTCCAGCCGCTGCCTGTTCCTGGCTGTCGATGTCACATCCACGGAGCAGGTAGACCAGCTGATTGCCAATACCGTGGTGCAACTCGGCCGCCTGGATGGCGTGTTCAACAACGCCGGCATCGGCAATATGAGTCCGGCCGACAGCTACCCCGACGAGGAATTTCTGCGGGTGCTCGACATCAACCTGACCGGCGTGTTCCGGGTGGCACGGGCCGCGTTGCGCCAGATGTACCAGCAGGGCAGCGGCAGCATCGTCAACTGCGCTTCGATCCTGGGCGTCTTCGGCCAGAGCATGACCGCGGCTTACTCGGCAGCCAAGGGCGGCGTGGTCAACCTCACGCGCACGCTGGCGCTCGAGTCCGCTGCCAAGGGCGTGCGCGTCAACGCCGTCGGACCCGGCTACATCGACACGTCATTGCTGGCGGCGCTGGACGCCAACATGCGCCAGGCCCTGATCGGCCTGCACCCGATCGGACGCCTGGGCCGGCCGGAAGAAATCGCCAACGCCGTATTGTTCCTGCTCAGCGACGAGGCCAGCTTCGTCACCGGAGCGCACCTGCTGGTGGACGGAGGCTTTACCGCCGGGAAGTCCTGAGCTCCCGATTGCGGCAGCTCACTGCCGCACATATGAACGCGGCGGTAGCCGCCGTTCGACGCAAAGCGAAAGTTCGCGGCAAGATACCCCCTGCGCGCAAAGGCCCACCCGTCGCACGCCACCGCGTGCTCCCTTCTTCAGCTTGCCGAAGGCGAGTGCGGGAGTGCGCGACCGGTTTCGAGCAGCGTCTTGAGATTCGAAAGAACCTTCGGCCAGCCGCCCGATATGCCGGCGAGCATCTGCGGGTCGCGCTCGAGATCGTCATGGGTGACCGTCAAACGAACGAGCCTGTCGCCATACGGTTCGATATCGAACGCCACGAGCGAATGTTTCGCATCGTCCTCGGCGTCGTTCGGCCGGGCCCATGTGAACACCAGGCGGCGTGGCGGGGTGCTCTCGACGACCTTGCCGACGATGTCGACCGTGCCCGCATCGTCAACGCGTTGGTGCTCCCACCGGGAACCGGGCCGCCAATCCGACACGTTCACGCGTGCACAGCCCGCATTCGGATCGACCCACCACTCGCGCATCATGTCGGTGTCGGTCAAGGCCTGCCATACCTTCTCCGGCGTGGTCGCGATATAGGTCACATACACGTAGTCAGGTTTTTTCATCGTCATCTCCTTCCAGTCTCGTTTTGAGGTTGCGCAATGCGCGGAGCCGGCCACGCTCGAACTTTTCGATCCAGCGCTCGTAGATCTCGTGCAGCGGCACCGGGTTCAGGTAGTGGAGCTTTTCCCGGCCTTGCCAGACTACGGCAACCAGGTTTGCCTCCTCGAGCAGTTGCAAGTGCTGTGTCACGGCTTGGCGGCTCATGTCCATGTGCTCGCAGAGTGCCGTCAGCGTCTGGCCGTTTTCCCGATGCAGCAGGTCGAGCAGGCGCCGGCGGCCGGGGTCAGCCAGGGCTTTGAATACTTTGTCGATGTCCAAATGCCGCGCTTCAGTTCCAGTTGTCGATCTTGATGTCATCAGGGTTGGGAGCCCCTTTCCCGGTTTCCAGCAGCGCTTTCAGGCTCATCAGAAAAATCGCCCACTTGGTGCTGCAATGGTGCATGAATTCCACCGGCTCCTTCCAGCCCTGGTGCTTGAAGAGGACGATGCAATATTCGCCGTCCTGTTTGAGCTCCCAGCTGATCCTGGTGCCGATCCATTCCGCAGGCCCCTCGACCACTTGCCACAGCACCCGCTCAGCGGGATGGAGCTCAAGCACCTTCATGTCGAAGCCGCCGATTTCGGTGCCGGCGGCGCTGAAGCGGAACTGGAGCAGTCCGCCGACTTCGCCTTCCCCTTGCGTGTTGTTCGTCCACCAGGCGGCAAGACCTGCACGCGTGGTCAAAGCTTTATAGACCGCATCCGGGGACGACTTGATTCCAACTCTATGCAGGATATCCACCATGCTCTCCTTACGGGTTGTTCGAAACGACAGCGTATGTTTTCTCACGGCAAAAACCTCGTGGCGCCAGTCATCGCCTTGAAGATTTTTGAAGATGTTCCGGAGCGTAGTGAATGATATGCAGGCATTTACTTGCATGTCAAGCGGCACGACTCACTTGTACGATCGGCCAGCGGCCGACGGCCCTTTTCCCCCGGCCATGGCCGCTCTGGCTAGCGCGCGACCTCTTGCCACGTCGGCTGGCTGAAAACCTCGACCAGGTAATCGATCATCACCCGCACCTTGGCCGGCGGCCGTCGCTCCGGCGGATACAGCACGTGGATGCCGCCCAGCGCGAATGGAGGATGGTCCAGCTCGATCGCCAGCAGCTCGCCGCGCTGCACGGCGGCGCCCACCACGAACTGCGGCTGGTAGATCAGGCCCTGGCCGCCGAGCGCTGCGGCCAGCAAGGCTTCGCCATTGTTGGCCAGCAGATCGCCGCTGATCGCCACCCGTACGTCGCCGTCGCGGCCGAACACCCATTCCTTGCTGCCGACCCAGGGCGAGAGCGTGTAGCCCAGGCAATTGTGCTGGGCCAGTTCGGCCACGCGGCGCGGCATCCCGCGCCGGTCCAGGTAGCGCGGCGCGGCGCACAGCACCATGTCGCAGTCGCCCAGCTTGCGGGCCTGCAGCGGAAGGTCGCCCAGCCGGCCGATGCGTATTCCCAGGTCCCAGCCGCCTTCGAGCAGGTCGACCTGGCT
>DATJCV010000023.1:0-2067 GCA_035497775.1 Burkholderiaceae bacterium
CGCGGCGAATGCCGCAAGATCGCCTATGCGATCGGCCATTCGCCGCTGGTCAAGACCGCGTTCTTTGCCTCCGATCCGAACCTGGGCCGCATCCTGGCGGCGATCGGCTATGCCGGTGTCGATGATCTCGATGTCAGCCAGCTGAACCTGTACCTGGATGACGTCTGGGTCGCCAAGAACGGTGGCCGCAATCCCGATTACCAGGAAGCCGACGGTCAGCGCGTGATGCGGCAAAGCGAAATCACGGTGCGCGTCACGCTGGGCCGCGGTGCTGCATCCGCCACGGTCTGGACCTGCGATCTGTCGCACGAATACGTGACGATCAATGCCGATTACCGCTCCTGAGATCGGCCCCATTTATTTATTTGAAAGGCCGGCCACCACCGCCGGCCTGATTTTGTCATGACTCAACTCGATCAATTCTTGACCCGCGCCGAAGCGCTGCTGGCACGCCTGGAAACCATTCTGCCGCCCAGTGCCCCGGTTCCCGACTGGCACGCCGCCACTGCCTTTCGCTGGCGCAAACGCGGCGCCGGCATCGGTTATTTGCAGCCGGTCGGCCATATCGCCGATATCGCGCTCGACGACTTGCACAATATCGAGCCGCAAAAGCGGCAGATCGAGCAAAACACGCGCCAGTTCGTCGAAGGCAAGCCGGCCAACAACGTGCTGTTGACCGGCGCCCGCGGCACCGGCAAATCATCGCTGATCAAGGCGTGCCTGAACCAGTATGCGACGCAGGGGCTGCGCCTGATCGAAGTCGACAAGAGCGATCTGGGCGACCTGGCCGACATCGTCGACCTGGTTGCCAAACGGCCGGAACGCTTCATCATCTTTTGCGACGACCTGTCATTCGAGGAAGGCGAGGGCGGCTACAAGGCGCTGAAGGTAGCGCTGGACGGCAGCATTTCGGCACAGTCGGACAATGTGCTGATCTACGCCACTTCGAACCGGCGCCACCTGATGCCGGAGCGCATGTCGGACAATGCCGGCTATGTCCATACCGAGGACGGCGATCTGCATCCGGGGGAAACGGTCGAGGAAAAGATTTCGCTGTCCGAGCGCTTCGGCCTGTGGGTGACTTTCTACCCGTTCCGGCAGGATGATTACCTGGAGATTGTCGGTCACTGGCTGCGCCATTTCGGCTGCAATGACAGCCAGATCGCCGCCGCCCATGATGATGCACTGCGCTGGGCGCTGCAGCGCGGTTCGCGTTCCGGCCGGGTCGCGTGGCAGTTCGCCAAGGATCATGCCGGTAAACTCGGCAATCGGACCTGAACCCGTTTGCCGTTGCCGCCGCACACCGCGCGTTTTAATATACTGGTCTATATAGACCTTAATTACGGGCGTGGAATGATCGTTTTTATCACATACTCCAATGTTCTCTGGCGGCGGCGGGCGTCGATCGGGGTACGGGGTGCAACTCGTGGCTGAGGTTCCGGCTCCGATCGATGTCGCGGTCGGCATCCTGATGCAAGCCGATGGCGATGTCCTGCTCGGCCAGCGCCCGGCCGGCAAGCCGTATGCCGGCTATTGGGAATTCCCGGGCGGCAAGGTCGAAGCGGGTGAATCGGTGCTGCAGGCGCTGCAGCGCGAATTCATGGAAGAACTCGGCATCCTGGTGCGGTCGGCAGAACCCTGGTGTGGAGTCGAACATGTGTATCCGCACGCCCATGTGCGGCTGCATTTCTACATCAGCCGCGACTGGCAGGGCGAACCGCAAAGCCTGGAGGGCCAGGCCTTCGCCTGGCAAGGCAGCGTCCAGGTGGCGCCGCTGCTGCCGGCCACCATCCCACTGATCGAGTGGCTGGACCAGTTGCGCCAAGCGGAGCGCGCTGCGGCCGCCGTGCCTAGAAAATGAATGGCAACAATGCCGGAGTGCGCCGTGCATACGCGGCGTAAGAGGCAAAACGTTGCCGCAGCAGTCGTTCCTCGCGCCGTATCTTGACCGCCAGCACCGCTGCCAGCATGGCAAAGAGTACCCATTTGGCGCTGCTCTGATAAGCCAGGCAAGCGCCCAGTGCACACAGCAGAACCGCCAGGTACATCGGATGGCGCACCATGCGA
>DATJCV010000024.1:0-8993 GCA_035497775.1 Burkholderiaceae bacterium
ACGACTACGTGATCAACGGCCGCAAGTGGTGGATTTCCGGCGCCGGCGATCCGCGCTGCGCCGTGTTCATCACGATGGGCAAGACCGACTTCGAAGCGCCGCGCCACGTGCAGCAATCGATGATCCTGGTGCCGGCGAATACGCCCGGCATCACCATCGTGCGGCAATTGCCGGTATTCGGCTACGACGACGCGCCGCACGGCCATAGCGAAATCCTGTTCGAGAACGTGCGGGTGCCGGTTTCCAACATCCTGCTGGGCGAGGGACGCGGCTTCGAGATCGCCCAGGGCCGGCTCGGCCCGGGCCGGATTCACCACTGCATGCGCGCAGTCGGCGTCGCCGAACGGGCGCTGGAACTGATGTGCCAGCGCCTCAACCAGCGCACCGCGTTCGGCCGCAAGCTGTCGGAACAGGGCGTCTGGCGCGAGCGCATCGCCGAGTCGCGCATCCAGATCGATTGCGCGCGCCTGTTGACGCTGAAGGCCGCCTACATGATGGACACGGTCGGCAACAAGCACGCCAAATCGGAAATCGCGATGATCAAGGTGCTGGCGCCGAACGTCACCCAGCAGGTGCTGGACTGGGCGATCCAGGCGCATGGCGGCGGCGGCGTCTCCGACGTCTTCCCGCTGGCCGCGCAATGGGCCGGCAACCGCACGCTGCGCCTGGCCGACGGCCCGGATGAAGTGCACCGCAATGCGATCGCCAAGCTGGAGCTGGCCAGGCACATGCCGGTTCCCGGCCAGGAAGTCGAATTGCCGATCACCCGCTCCTAGCTGGCAGCGGCAGGGGCAAACAGCGGGGAAGCCTGAATTTCTGCATAATGCGGAGAAAGGTTTCCCCCGCCCCGCCGGCGCACGGACGCCCGGGGCGCTCCACGATTCTCTCGAAAGGCCCGCATGATCGACGTCTATTCCACCGCCACCCCGAACGGCCACAAGGTTCACATCATGCTGGAGGAATGCGGGCTGCCGTATCGCGTGCATCACGTCGATATCGGCGCCGGCGACCAGTTCAAGCCGGAATTTCTGGCGATCTCGCCCAACAACAAGATTCCCGCCATCGTCGACGCCGACGGGCCCGACGGCAAACCGATCTCGCTGTTCGAATCGGGCGCGATTTTGATCTACCTGGCCAGCAAGGCCGGCAAGTTCCTCGGCAGCAGCGATCGTGAAAAATTCACCGTGCTGCAATGGCTGATGTTCCAGATGGGCGGCATCGGTCCGATGCTGGGACAAGCGCACCATTTCCGCATCTATGCACCGGAAAAAATCGAATACGCGATCAACCGCTACACCAATGAAGCCAGGCGCCTGTATGGCGTGCTGGACAAGCGACTGGCGCAGCATGCGTACCTGGCCGGCGATGGCTATACGATCGCCGACATCGCCACCTTCCCCTGGACTCGCTCATGGAAGAACCAGGGTGTCGAGCTGGCGCAGTTCCCGGCGGTGCAGCGCTGGTTCGATGAAATCAGTGCCCGCCCGGCCGTGCAGCGCGGGGTCAAGGTGCTGGCCGATTTGCGCAAGCCGCTGACCGACGACAAGGCGCGCGACATCCTGTTCGGCAGTGTCCAGTACAGCAAGCACTGAAGCCGGGTCAGGACAAACCCGCAGCGTCTCGATCGCACCATATACTCCCTATATAGAAGACCGATTCCGGAGGTAAAATTTAAGTCTTTGCCGCATACCCCTGGCTTTATAGCTCTGTCGCAGTGAATCGTTCGCCTGCCGTTCCCGCGCAGGCGGCAACCGCCGAACGCTACGAATAGCGCCGCGAAATCGACTCCGCCACGCACACCGGCTTGTCGCCGCCCTCGCGTTCCATCGTCACTTCCCAGAGCATCTGCGCGCCGCCGGCGATGTCTTCGACCGACAGCAGCTTGATGCGGCCGCGCACGCGACTGGGGATCGTTACCGGTGCCGGGAACCGTACCTTGTTCAGGCCGTAGTTGACGGCCATCTTCACGTCGCGCATCGCGATCGAATTGCTCATCATCATCGGCAGCAGCGACAGCGTCAGGAAGCCGTGCGCGATGGTTGCACCGAACGGCGATTCGCGCTTGCTGCGTTCGACATCGACATGAATCCATTGATGGTCGCCCGTGGCGTCGGCGAATAAGTTGACGCGTTCCTGAGTAATCTCGATCCAGTGCGAGACCGCCACTTCCTGCCCCGTCAGCGCCTTCAGTTCTGCCAGCGATCCGATTTCACGCATGTTTTTCCCTTGTCTTGTTGATGGTTTCAGGACTTGGCAGGGCGCCGGCCAAACATGCCCAGACCCTTGATGGTCAGCACCAGTTCGCCATGCTGGTTGGTGGCGCGCCACTCCGTCACCACCACGCCGCGATCCGGTTTGCTGGACGAAGGAGTGGCTTCCAGCGTCACCAGGCTGAGCCTCAGCGTATCGCCGGCACGCACAGGCTTCAGCCAACGCAACTGATCGACGCCGGGCGAGCCCATGCTGGACGAATTGTTCAGGAAGCCATCGACCATCAAGCGCATCATCATGCTGCAGGTATGCCAGCCGCTGGCGATGATGCCGCCAAAGATCGATTGCGCCGCCGCGTCCGGATCGACATGAAACGGCTGCGGGTCGAACTGGGTGGCGAAGGCGATGATCTCCTCCTCGGTGACCGTGCGCGAGCCGATTTCGACTGAATCGCCGACCTTGAAGTCTTCAAAATACCATTTTGGCTGTGCCATCGGAAATCCTCTCCAAACGATTCAGACGATCAAGCGGCATTCTTGAAGCCGGGTTGCGCCGCAAAGCGCGCCAGGTGATGGTCGGTGTCGCCCAGGGTCAATTCGATCATGGTCAGGCGCTTGAAGTAGTGCGCCGCCGGCAGTTCGTCGGTCACGCCCATGCCGCCGTGCAGTTGCACCGCCTGCTGGCCGATGAATTTCGCCGCCTGACCGATCTTCGCCTTGGCGGCCGATACGGTACGGCGCCGCTCCTGCACGTCGCCTGAGCCCACCTTGACCGCCGCCAGCGTCGCCATCGAACGCGCTTGTTCCAGTTGCATGAACATCTCGGCCATGCGGTGCTGCAAAGCCTGGAACTTGCCGATCGGCACGCCGAACTGCTGGCGGGTTTTCAGGTAGTCCAGCGTTGCCGCGTTCAGCGCTTCCATCAGGCCGATCGCTTCCGCGCACAGCAGCGTGACGCCATAATCGGCGGCCGCGTCCAGCAGTTCCCAGCCGGCGCCCGCTTGCCCGAGCAGAGCCGAAGCCGGCACTTGCACGTTCTCCAGCACGATGTCGGCGGCGCGCTGGCCGTCGATGGTGCGGTAGTCGCGGCGCGTGATCCCGGCAGCATCGGCCGCCACCACGAACAGGGAAATGCCGTCAGTGTCGCGCTGAGCGCCGCCGCTGCGCGCCGAGACGATCAAGGCGTTGGCCTGGCCACCGTGGATCACCACGGTTTTGGTCCCATTCAACAGATAGCCGTCAGCGTTGGCCTGTGCCGTGGTGGCGATGTCGAACAGATCGTGGCGCGCTTGTTTTTCGCCCAAGGCCGATGCCAGCTTCGCTTCGCCACGCGCGACTTTTTCCAGCAGCGCTTCCTGGCCGCCGGCGCGCTTCAAGAATTCGGCGCCGAGCACGGTCGCCCAATACGGCTCGACCACCAGGCCCCGCCCCAGCTCCTGCATCACCACCAGCACGTCGATCGCCGAGCCGTTGAAACCGCCTTGCGCTTCCGGCACCGGCAGCGCGGTCATGCCCAGCTCGCTCAATGCGTTCCAGGCCTGATCCGACACCCCGGAGGCGGAATGAATGATCTGCTTGCGCTGTTCGAAGCCGTAGTCTTTCGCGGCCCAGCGTTGCAGCGCGTCGGCAAATTGCTGCTGCTCTTGCGTAAAGTTGAAATCCATTCCTATCTCCTCACAGACCCAGGATCATCTGGGTGATGATGTTCTTTTGAATTTCGTTGGAGCCACCGTAGATCGAGGTCTTGCGGTAATTGAAGTAGTAGGCCGCCAGCGGTGCCGCGTCGTCGTCCTGCGTGACGCTGTGCTCGTGCGCCCCTTCCAGGAAATCCTTATCGAACGGCAGGCCGTAGGGGCCGACCGCCTCCAGCATCAGTTCGGTCAGCATCTGCTGCACCTCGGTGCCCTTGACCTTCAAGAGCGACGCTTCCGGACCGGGACCACGCTTGCTGCCTTCCTGCGACACCACGCGCAGCACCGTCACTTCGAGCGCCATCAGTTCGATCTCGAGAGTGGCGACCTTGGCCGCGAACACCGGGTCGTCCAGCAGCGGCTTGCCGTTCTTGAAATGGCCATTGGCGACGCGCTTCAGGAATTGCAGCTCGCGCTTCGAGCGGCCCACCGCGGCGATCCCGGTGCGCTCATGCCCGAGCAGGTATTTGGCGTAGGTCCAGCCCTTGTTTTCCTCGCCGATGCGGTTGGCCACCGGCACCTTGACGTTGTCGAGGAACACTTCGTTCACTTCATGTTCTTCGTCCAGCATGATGATCGGCCGCACCGTGATGCCGGGCGTATGCATGTCGATCAGCAAAAAAGAAATGCCTTCCTGCTTGCGCCCGCCGCTATCGGTGCGCACCAGGCAAAACATCATGTCGGCATGCTGACCGAGGGTAGTCCAGGTCTTCTGGCCATTCACCAGGTAATAGTCGCCGCCGGCATCCTTGACCAGTTCGGCGCGGGTTTTCAGCGAAGCCAGGTCGGAGCCGGAGCCGGGTTCCGAATAGCCCTGGCACCACCAGTCCTCGCAGGAGAGGATACGCGGCAGGTAATGCTTCTTTTGCGCCTCGTTGCCAAAAGCCATGATCACCGGCGCCACCATCATCACGCCGAACGGCAGCACCGGCGGCGTGCCGGCGCGCGCGCACTCTTCTTCCCAGATATGCCGCTGCACCGCCGACCAGCCGGTGCCGCCGTATTCGACCGGCCACGCCGGCGCCACCCAGCCCTGCTTGGCCAGCGTCTTGTGCCAGCGCACGATGTCGTCCTTCGACAGGCGCTTGTGGTTCAGCACCTTGTGTTGCAGGTCGGCCGGCAGGTTTTCCTGCAGGTAGGCGCGCACCTGATCGCGGAAGGCCAGATCGTCCGCGGCGTAGTTCAAATCCATGCTGTCTCCTTGTTGAGTCACTAAATAGCACGACCGTTCAAAAAGATTATACCGTGGATTTTCCGCGCATAGGCAGCGCTGCCGCGTCAATTTTGCCTTTGTCTAACTGTTGAACCTCTGCTTATGTTGTTCCCGCAGGAGCCGGCGTGGATCTAGCGGCGCGAAGGGCAAACGACACCACGCCCGCCGTCGCGAAAACAACAGAAGAGGAGTGTTTTTTCTTAAACGAAGGACGACGAGCCGCTCGGAACGGCGAATGCATGCGCGTGCTTCCGGCCTGGCACAGTTCCCACGGCGCCTCTCAACAGGAAAGAGGAAAGTCTTCGGCCGCCACCGCAGCGGAAAACCAGTAGCCTTGGGCATAATCGCAGCCGGCGGCGGCCAGCAAGTCACGCTGATCCGCAGTCTCCACCCCTTCCGCAATCACCCTGATGCCGAGCTTGTGTGCCATCACGATCATCGCTTCGCACAGGGCCAGGTCGGAAGAATCGGGACCGAGGCTGCGCACGAATGACTGGTCGATTTTGAGATAGTCGATGTGGAACTTCTTGAGGTAAGACAGCGATGAATAGCCGGTACCGAAGTCATCGATCGACACCGCGATGCCGGCATCGCGAAATGCCAGCAGCGTATCGCTGACACGGGTGCCGGCATCCATCAGCAAGCCTTCGGTAATTTCAATTGCGATGCCGTCACCAGGCAGGCCGAGTTCCTCCAACCAAGTCAGCCACTCGGCCGACCTGATTCCGTCGCGCCGGAACTGCACCGCCGACGTATTCACGCTGACCTGAAACCCCGGACCGTGCGTTTTGCGCCACTCGACCGCCTGGCGCGCCGCTTCCAGGAACACCCAGTCGCCGATGGCATTGATCAGTCCGGTTTCCTCGGCAATCGGGACGAATTCCGCCGGACTGACCAGGCCTCGGCTCGGGTGCTGCCAGCGAATCAAGGCCTCCGCCTTGTCGATCACGCCCGTTCTCAGGTTCACGATCGGCTGGTAGGACAGCCAGAACTGGCCCTCGGTCAGCGCGGTACGCAGATCGCGCGCCAGCCGGCGCCGGCCTTGCGCGGCTTCCTGCATCGAACGCATGAAGTAGTTGAAGCGGTTGCGGCCGCGATCCTTGGCCGCGTACATCGCCTGGTCGGCGTTCTTGATCAGCTCCTCAGGCTCGATCGCATCGTCCGGATAGAAAGTAATACCGACGCTGACCGACACGTACAGCGCTTCGTCGGCCAGCAGGTACGGTTCCGCCAGCGTCTGCAATATCTTGCGCGCGATGCGCTCGACCACGCCCACATCGGCCAGCTCGCCAAGGATCAAGGTAAATTCGTCGCCGCCCAGGCGCGCAACCATATCCGAGCCGCGCACGCAGCTGCGCAGACGTTGCGCCGCCTGCTGCAGCAACTGGTCGCCAACCTCATGCCCAAGCGTGTCGTTGATTTCCTTGAAATTGTCCAGGTCAAGGAACATCAGCGCCAGCGGCAAGCCGGCGCATTCCGACTTCTTGATTTCCTGTTTCAGCCGCTCATGGAACATCAGCCGGTTCGGCAAGCCGGTCAGGAAATCGAAATTCGCTTGTTTCCAGATCAGCGATTCGGCTTGCTTCTTCTCGGTCACATCGGAAAACAGCGCGACCCGCCGGTACACCGTGCCATCCTCGTGGTAGGAAGTGTTGATCGTCAGGCGCTCGGCGTACAGTTCGCCGTTCTTGCGCCGGTTCCATATCTCGCCCTGCCACTTGCCTTCCGTATTGATGGCTTGCCACATCGCCTGATAAAACGTCCGATCCTGCAGGCCGGAGCGCAGAATCCTTATATTCCGGCCGACCGCCTCATGCTCCTGATAGCCGGTGATTTCGGTAAATGCCGGGTTGATGTTGAGAATGGTGCCGACCGCGTCGGCAATCATTATTGCCTCGCTGGTGTGCTGGTACGCCAGCGCCGCCAACTGCCCTTCCCTTTCGTTTATCTTGCGCTGGGTAATGTCCAGCATGACGCCAATCGTGACCGCGCGGCCATCGACCTGCATCGTCGAGCCGAATACTTCGACATCGAACAGCGTGCCGTCCTTGCGCCGGGCGCGGCGCTCGTAATGCACTTCCTGCAGTTCGCCGTCCAGGCGGCGGCGGATATTCTCGCGCACCGCCTGTCGCTCCTCCTCGGCCACGATATCGAATATGCTGACCGAAGCCGTCATTTCCTTGCGCTCGTAGCCGAACATGTCGGCCATCTTGGCATTGGAAAAATGGAACTTGTCATCTTTGACGATGTACACGCCGACCCCCGAGTTTTCGGCCAGCTGGCGGAACATGGCTTCGGCCCGTGCCAGGCTTTGCCGCTCCTGTTTGAGATGCCCGAGCAAACCACCAATGCGCTGTGCCGAATGATTGAAAGCGACTGCCAGCTGGCCGATCTCATCGGACGATCGAAAACCGACGCGCACGTCGTAATTGCCAGCCGAAAGTTGATGGCAAAAGCCTGACAGCTCATGCAGTGGGTGGACGATCTTGCGGCGGATCGCGACAAAGGCTGCCGCAAGCACCAGGATATCGAGCAGCAGCAAGAAATAGATTTGCGTCAAACCGTGTCGCTGCGTGCGTTGGGCATCGGCAACAATAAAACTGATCAGGTTCTCGGTGTCGGCCAGGGTGATGGCGGCCGCCTCCTCGATCGATCCGAACTGCTGCACCATGGGCGCGCCGGCCGGCTCCGCCAGCACCGCCTCGATATAGTCGCGATAGCGTTCCCACCCGAACCGCACCGTCTGCAGCCGCCCCTGGTGTTGCGGACCCAGCCCATGGATGTCGTAGCCGAACACGCTGCCACCCTTCAGCAGGGCCGTCAGGGCTGCCTCGAAATCGCGTATGCCAACATCCACCGCCTCATTCTTGGCTTTTTTCCGATGTGACAAATTGGCCGTTTCAAACGCAATCTTCTGGCTCAGCATGCGCAGCTTGCCGGACACGTTCAGCGTCGCCGCCACGTCGTTCAGGTCGTTCAGCATCTGCTTGACGACGACGATATTGGCCACCGCGACCAATAGCACCAGCAAAAAAATCCAGCCTATTTTGTGACCGATGCTGGGACGCCACAACGGATGGCTGCTGCCTGAAAACGCTATTTGCTTAACGGATTCGTCGATCATGTACTGATTCGTGGTTAATGCTTCGGCAGCGATGCACGCGGCCGACCTTGATTTTAAAATTGTTCCCAGTCGCCACCTGTCGCTTCACCGGCATTACCGATTTTCCTGATGCTGGGCGCATTGGCAGCCCGTCCTTTCAGCATCGCCACCGGCCGCTTCACCACAGCCGGCTCGATTGCTGAAGGCACACCGGCGGCGCCGTTTTCAGACAGTTTGAAGACGCTCACCACGTCCGCCAGGCTGGCTGCCTGGTCTTGCAGCGCCTGGGCGGCCGCCGCCGCCTCCTCCACCAGCGCCGCATTCTGCTGCGTCACCGTATCCATCTCGGTAACCGCCAGATTGATTTGTTCGATGCCGGCGGTCTGTTCCCGGCTCGCCATGGTGATCTCGCTCATGATGTCGGTCACCCGCTGCACGCTGTCGACGATTTCCTGCATCGTGGCGCCGGCTTCGTCCACCAGCTTGGCGCCGGTGTCGACCTTGTCGACCGAGTCGTCGATCAGGGTCTTGATTTCCTTGGCGGCGGCCGCGCTGCGCTGCGCCAGGTTGCGCACTTCGGCCGCCACCACCGCAAAGCCCCGCCCCTGCTCGCCGGCGCGCGCCGCTTCGACTGCCGCGTTCAGCGCCAGGATGTTGGTCTGGAACGCGATGCCGTCGATGACGCCGATGATGTCGGCGATCTTCTTCGACGAGGCATTGATCGAACCCATGGTGGTGACCACTTGCGCCACCACCGCGCCGCCCTTGCTGGCGAC
>DATJCV010000025.1:0-7239 GCA_035497775.1 Burkholderiaceae bacterium
CTGCCGAACGGTGGGCTTAAGTACAAAACCCGCCGGGGCCTCCGGCGGGCAGCTTACATTGATACCAACTGCAATCCGTGCTGACCGCTCGAATCAAATCCGGCGGCGCTTCGGCGGACGGCAGCCGTTATGTGGCACTGGCGTCACATCCTGGATCTGGGTGATCTTGATGCCCAGATTGTTCAGCGCACGCACTGCCGATTCGCGGCCCGGGCCTGGACCCTTGATGCGCACTTCCAGGTTCTTCACGCCAAATTCGACGGCAACCTTGCCGGCCGCTTCGGCTGCAACCTGTGCCGCAAACGGGGTCGATTTGCGCGAACCCTTGAAGCCGGCGCCACCAGAAGTCGCCCACGACAAGGCATTGCCCTGGCGATCGGTAATGGTGATGATGGTGTTGTTGAAGGATGCGTGAATGTGCGCGATGCCTTCGGCAACGTTCTTTTTGACTTTTTTACGCACACGTGCTGCTGCGGCGTTATTTGGGGCTTTTGCCATGTTAATTTCCTAGTATCCGACAAGCAATCCAGCTGAACGTTTCAGCTTCGATTATTTCTTCAGCGACTGTGCTGCCTTGCGCGGCCCCTTGCGAGTCCGGGCATTGGTACGGGTACGCTGGCCACGCACCGGCAAGCCTCTGCGATGGCGCATGCCGCGATAGCAGCCAAGGTCCATCAGACGCTTGATGCTCATCGAAACTTCGCGCCGCAGATCGCCTTCGACGACGAAGTGGCCGATTTCGTCACGCAGCTTTTCCAGCTCGTTATCGTCCAGGTCCTTGACCTTTTTCGAGGTCGGGATTCCGGTCTTGACGCAGATTTCCTGCGCCCGCGGACGACCAATGCCATAGATGGCGGTCAAGCCAATGACGGTGTGCTGATGGTTGGGGATATTCACCCCTGCGATACGTGCCATTCGTTATTCCTCGATCAATAACGTTAATTAACCTTGACGCTGCTTGTGGCGCGGTTCGGTGCAGATGACACGAACCACGCCCTTGCGCTTGATGATCTTGCAGTTGCGGCAAATCCGCTTGACTGATGCGAGCACTTTCATTTTTGCCCTCTTTCTTTCAATTTTCTAAACTATTTGAGGAGTCCGGCTTGCCGGCTCTGCGGCGCTCCACAACCATAAAAAAACCGTTATTTGGTGCGAAAAACAATGCGCGCCCGGCTCAAATCATACGGCGTGAGCTCCACCGTTACCTTGTCTCCCGGCAAAATCCGGATGTAGTTCATTCGCATCTTGCCGGAAATATGACCTAACACCACATGCCCGTTTTCCAGCTTGACTCGAAACGTTGCATTCGGCAGGTTCTCGAGAACCTCCCCCTGCATCTGGATAACGTCGTCTTTTGCCATTCGTTCCACGAATTCCCGAGGCGTTTAACGCGTCGGAATTCCGCCCTTGAAATTCGCTTTTCGCAACAAGGACTCATATTGTTGCGACATCACATAATTTTGCACCTGCGCCATGAAATCCATCGTTACCACGACAATAATCAAGAGCGACGTGCCGCCGAAATAGAAAGGCACTTTCCAGCGCGCGATCAGGAATTCCGGCAACAGGCAGACCAGCGTGATATACACCGCCCCCACCAGCGTCAGACGCATCAGGATCTTGTCTATATAGCGCGCCGTCTGGTCGCCAGGGCGAATCCCGGGAACGAAAGCACCGCTTTTCTTCAGGTTGTCCGCCGTTTCCTTGCTGTTGAATACCAGCGCAGTATAAAAAAAGCAGAAAAACACAATCGCAACTGCGTACAGCAAGGCGTGAATCGCCTCCCCGGGGGCCAGCGATGCAGCCAGATCCTTCAGGAAACGGAAGGTCGCGCTGTTACTGTCGCCGCTGGTAAACCAGCTGGTGATCGTTGCCGGAAACAAGATGATCGACGATGCAAAAATCGGCGGAATCACGCCCGACATGTTCAACTTCAACGGCAGGTGGCTGCTTTGGCCGCCATATATCTTGTTACCGACCTGACGCTTGGCGTAATTCACCAAAATCTTGCGTTGCCCGCTTTCGATAAAGACCACCGCATACGTGACCGCAACCGCAATCACGCAAATCAGGATTGCCGCCAGTGCGCTCATCGAGCCGGTACGGACCAATTCGAACAAGCCACCCAGCGCGCCAGGCAAGCCGGCCACGATACCGGCAAAAATGATGATCGAAATGCCATTGCCCAAGCCACGTTCAGTGATTTCCTCACCCAGCCACATCAAAAACATCGTGCCAGTCAGCAAAGTCACCATCGTCGTGAAACGAAATGCCATGCCGGGATCGATTACCAGCCCTGGCTGCGACTCCAGCGCCACTGCAATGCCAAGCGCCTGGAAGATTGCCAGCACCAGCGTGCCATAGCGCGTGTACTGGGTAATCTTGCGTCGCCCGGCTTCGCCCTCTTTCTTCAGCGCCTCCATTTGCGGCGACACCGCGGTCATCAGTTGCATGATGATCGAGGCCGAGATATACGGCATGATTCCCAGCGCGAACACCGCAAAACGCGACAGCGCACCACCGGAAAACATGTTGAACATGCCCAGTATGCCGCCCTGATTTTGCTTGAAAAGCTGTGCCAGCTGGTCCGGATCAATGCCCGGAACCGGGATATGCGAGCCGAGGCGAAACACAACCAGCGCACCCAGCAAAAACCACAGCCGGCTCCAGGGGAAACCGCTGGCCGCACTCTTGGCGAGTTTTGAATTAGTTGCCAATTATTGCTCCGCGCTTAAACCACGCATTCAGGCAACCGAACCGCCGGCTGCCTCAATCGCGGCCTTCGCGCCTTTGGTCGCCAACAAGCCCTTCACCGTCACGGGCTTGGTCAGCTCGCCGGACAGGATGATGCGCACGACACGGGCCAGTTCCGATACCAGGCCAGCTTGTTTCAACGCCAGCATGTCGATTTCGCTGACCGGCAATTTCTCCAGTTCCGACAAGCGGATTTCGGCCTTATACGGCGCCGCCAGCGATTTGAAGCCCCGCTTCGGCAGACGCCGCTGCAGCGGCATTTGTCCACCTTCGAAACCGACCTTGTGGAATCCGCCTGAGCGCGATTTCTGACCCTTGTGGCCACGGCCGGCGGTTTTACCCAGACCCGAACCAATTCCGCGGCCGACGCGACGCTTGGCGTGTTTGGCGCCATCCGCCGGTTGAATGCTGTTCAATTCCATGATTTGCTCCGTTCGCGAGACAGTGCTCACGACACCACTTTCACCAGGTACGACACCTTGTTGATCATGCCACGCACGGCAGGCGTATCTTCCAATTCCGCTATCGAATTGATGCGGCGCAAGCCGAGCCCGCGCACTGTGGCACGATGCGTTTCGCGCGTGCCGATCAGGCCCTTGACCAGCTTAACCTTGACTGTGTTCGCCATGAGAGTCACCTTAACCCAAAATTTCTTCAACGGACTTACCGCGTTTTGCGGCAATCTCCGACGGAGTGTTCATCTTGGCCAAGCCATTCAGTGTCGCACGCACCATATTGTACGGATTGGTCGAACCATTCGACTTGGCCACCACGTTGGTCACGCCCATCACATCGAAAATCGCCCGCATCGGGCCGCCGGCAATCACGCCGGTACCTTCTTTCGCCGGCGCCATCAACACCGAAGAGGCGCCATGCTTGCCAGTCACCGTGTGCTGCAGAGTGCCATTCTTCAGCGTCACCTTGATCATCTTGCGACGCGCTTCTTCCATCGCCTTTTGCACGGCAACCGGCACTTCCTTCGACTTGCCCTTGCCCATGCCGATGCGGCCGTCGCCATCACCTACCACTGCCAGTGCCGCAAAACCCATGATGCGGCCACCCTTCACCACTTTCGTGACGCGGTTGACAGCGATCATCTTTTCGCGCATGCCGTCATCCGGCTTCTCGCTTTGCATCTTCGACTGCATTTTTGCCATGATGACTATTCCTTAAAACTTCAGACCGGCTTCACGCGCGGCTTCCGCCAGCGCCTTGACCCGGCCGTGGTAACGGAAACCGGAGCGATCAAACGCAACTTCGGTCACACCCGCCTGCAATGCCTTTTCGGCTACGCGCTTGCCGACCAGCGAGGCTGCGGCAACGTTGCCGCCCTTGCCCGACGCACCCGCCAGCTCCTTACGCAATTCCGCTTCCGCGGTAGACGCCGTTGCCAAGACGCGCGCGTCCGGGCCAATCACGCTGGCATAGATATGCAAATTGGTACGATGCACGGCCAGGCGGTTTACCTTCAGCTCTGCGATCTTGGCACGCGTTTGGCGTGACCGGCGCAGGCGCGATTCTTTCTTGTCCATCATCAACCCCTATTACTTCTTCTTGGTTTCTTTGAGGATAACCACTTCGTCCGCATAGCGAACACCCTTGCCCTTGTATGGCTCAGGTTCGCGGTAGGCACGAACTTCGGCAGCCACCTGGCCGACACGCTGGCGATCGATTCCCTTGATCAGGATTTCGGTCTGGGTCGGGGTTTCACATTTGACACCGGCCGGCATCTGATGCACCACCGGATGCGAGAACCCGAGCGACAGGTTCAGCTTGTCGCCTTGAGCCTGCGCCCGGAAACCGACGCCGACCAAAGTCAGTTTCTTTTCAAAACCCTTGGTTACACCGTTCACCATGTTGCTGACCAACGCACGCAAGGTGCCGGACATCGCATTCGCTTCGCGGCTGTCGTTGGCCGCCTCAAACTTCAACGCGCCATCGCTGTTTTCAATCTTGACCAGGCCATTCAAGGCTTGCGTCAACGAGCCCAATGGGCCCTTCACCGTAATCTGCTCTGCCGTAATGGTCGCTTCCGCGCCCTTTGGCAATTCGACCGGCATTTTACCTACACGAGACATGTTGCGCTCCTTAGGCCACGTAGCAAATGACTTCGCCACCGACACCGGTTGCGCGCGCCTTGCGATCAGTCATCACTCCGCGCGGGGTCGATACGATCGCCACACCGAGTCCATTCATGACATTCGGGATCTCGCCCTTGCCCTTGTAGACACGCAAGCCCGGACGGGACACGCGCTCCAGGCGCTCGATGACGGGACGACCGGCGTAATATTTCAATCCGATTTTCAGCTCTGCCTTACCCGCATTTTCGGCCACCGCGAAATCTTCGATGTAGCCCTCGTCCTTGAGGACGCCGGCAATCGCCACTTTCAGTTTCGACGAAGGCATTGCCACCGCGGTTTTCTGCACGACTTGCGCATTGCGGATACGGGTCAGCATATCGGCGATAGGATCGCTCATACTCATTGCATATTCTCCTATTACCAGCTGGCTTTAGTCATACCCGGGATCTCACCGCGCATGGCGGCTTCGCGGAGTTTGGTACGGCCCAAACCGAACATGCGGTAAGTGCCACGCGGGCGACCTGTGATCGCACAACGGTTGCGCTGACGGGTGGGAGCGGAATTACGCGGCAGGGACTGCAATGTCAGTCGCGCCTCATAACGCTCTTCATCCGATTTCGATTGATCGTTGATGATTACCTTCAACTCGGCACGCTTGCCGGCGTATTTCTTCACCAGGTCCGCGCGTTTTTGTTCACGGTTAATCAGTGCCAGTTTTGCCATGGCGACCTCAGTTTCTGAACGGAAATTTAAATGCGGCGAGAAGCGCCTTCGCTTCATCGTCGGTCTTTGCTGTTGTCGTGATGCTGATGTTCAAGCCACGCAGCAAATCGATCTTGTCGTACTCGATTTCAGGGAAAATGATCTGTTCCTTGACGCCGATGTTGTAATTGCCCCGACCGTCGAACGCGCGCCCCGAAATCCCGCGGAAATCACGCACGCGGGGCAAGGCAACAGTAATGAAACGATCAAGGAATTCATACATGCGAGCGCCGCGCAAGGTAACCATGCATCCGATCGGATAACCCTCGCGGATCTTGAACCCGGCAATCGCCTTGCGAGCCTTGGTCACGACCGGCTTTTGCCCTGCGATCTTGGTCAGATCACCTACCGCGTGCTCGATGATTTTCTTGTCGGCAACCGCTTCCGACAAACCCATATTCAGGGTGATTTTCTGAATACGCGGCACCTGCATCACCGATTTGTAGCCAAATTTGGCAACCAGATCGGCGACGACCTTTTCTTTATAGAATTCTTGAAGACGGACCATGATCTGTTACACCTTAACGACTTCACCACTGGACTTGAAAACGCGAACCTTGTTGCCGTCCACTGTCTTGAAGCCCACTCGATCCGCCTTGCCAGTTGCCGCATTGAACAATGCAATATTCGACACGTGAATCGGCATCAACTTATCGACGATGCCGCCGGTCGTGCCCGCCATCGGATTCGGCTTGGTCGCTTTTTTGGCGACATTGACGCCCTCGACGATGACATAATCCGCGTCCACCCGCTGCTTGACGACGCCGCGCTTGCCCTTGTCCTTACCGGCCAACACGATCACTTCGTCGTTTTTTCGAATTTTACTCATGACGACCCCTTACAGAACTTCAGGCGCAAGCGACACGATCTTCATGAAGCGCTCCGTGCGCAATTCACGGGTAACCGGTCCGAAAATACGCGTACCAATCGGCTCCAGCTTGGCATTCAACAATACCGCCGCATTGCCATCGAACTTAACCAGCGAGCCATCTTGGCGCCGCACACCCTTGGCGGTACGCACCACCACGGCGTTATAGATCTCGCCTTTTTTGACACGGCCACGCGGCGCAGCAGCCTTCACCGTCACCTTAATGATGTCGCCAATGCCGGCATACCGCCTTTTGGAACCACCTAGCACCTTGATGCACATAACTTCGCGCGCACCGGTGTTGTCGGCTACTTCGAGCCGGCTTTCAGTTTGAATCATAATATTCTCTTTCCCAACTTAACCCGCCTGATTCACACTATGTGGCTCGGCGGCCAGTCTTGGTCCCGTCAGCCGCCCCTAGCGGGGCCGTGCTGTTTAGGTGGACGATTTCCAAAATTCCCTGCCACTGCGCGGTTGGCAAAACCTGACGCCAGCCAAGCCCGCAATTATGACAGCCCAATCATGGATGCGCAACAAAAAACTTAAATAATCTGGGCAACCTGTACGATACGCGTGACAGTCCAGGCTTTGGTCTTGGAAATCGGGCGACCTTCCTGGATTTCGACGACATCACCAGCCTTGGCCTGGTTTGATTCGTCATGCGCATGGTACTTATTGCTGCGCGTGATGATCTTGCCATACAGCGGATGTTTGACATGGCGCTCGATCAATACCGTGATCGTCTTGTCCATCTTGTCGGAGACAACCTTGCCG
>DATJCV010000026.1:0-4136 GCA_035497775.1 Burkholderiaceae bacterium
TCTGGCAGGCGGCCAGACTCGTCAGTACCAAGGTAGCGGCCAATACCACGAAAAGCGAGCGGATGGTCGACGTCATTTTTTCTCCTTGAGATGGGCGGACGGACGGCGGCCACGCTGTCGCGCAAGCCGGGCAGGAAGGAAGCCGGAGTGCCTGAGATTTGCGTGCTGCAGGCAGCAAGACAGCTGCGATCATACTTGAAAAACGCCGACCGAATCGACGCGCCGGGCGCCGATCAGGGTTGTTCGCAGGCGAACACCTCCACCAGCGGCGCCGCCGCTGGCGACCCAGCCAATGCCGCCAGTGGCTGGCACTGGCCGTCCCAGCAAATGCTGTAGTCGGCGACATAATCGGAACGTGTCAACCGCAGCCGCTGCAGCGGCGCCAGCCGCGGCCGGTAATGCCAGGCGCCATCGGCCAACACCGCGTCGGCCGGCGGTTCCATGCCGGCACCCGAGCCGCGGATGCGCGCCTCGGTCAGTTGCAGGCGGCCAGACTCATTCCTATCCGCGCTGGACAGCACACGGTAATCCTCTTCCCAGCGGATTTTTTCAATTGAATGAGTCCAGGCCAGTGTGAAGGCCGGCAGCGGCAAGGCCAGCGCCAAGCCGGTTGCCGCCGTCAGGCAAATGCCGATCACGCCAGCGCCGGGCGCCGGCTTTGCCAGATGTGCCAGACGACGAACAACGCCGCCATCGCAAAGCCGATCTGGTCCGTGACCGGCTCGGCCACCACCAGCATCAGCGCCGCCACGCCGGAAAATACGCGTGCCGGCACCTTCAGCGGCACCAGCAGATAACCGACCGCGGTGGTGCCCCACAGGCCGACCGCCAGCAGGGCCTTGCCGACGATGTACAGCACCGCCCACACGGTCCAGTCGCCCTGCAACATCAGTGCCGGTGTATAGACGGCCATGTAGGGAATCACGAAGCCGGCAATTGCGATCTGGGTTGCCTTGATGCCGATTTTCATCGGCGAAGCCTTGGCGATCGAGGCCGCTGCAAATGCCGCCAGCGCCACCGGCGGCGTCAGGTCAGCCATGATGCCGAAGTAAAACACGAACATATGTGAGACGATCAGCGGCACGCCCAGGTGCAGCAGCGCCGGCGCGGCGATCGAGCTGGTGATGATGTAGTTCGGAATGGTCGGAATCCCCATGCCGAGGATCAGGCACACGATCATGGTCAAAAACAGCGACAGGAACACGCTCTTTTCGCCCACCGTCAGGATGAAGCCGGCGAAGCTGGAAGCGGCGCCAGTCAGCGTCAGCACGCCGATGATGACGCCCACCACCGCGCACGCCATGCCGACCGGCAGCGCCTGGCGGGCGCCGTCGATCAGGCCGACGCGGATGGTGCGCAGGGTGGCGCGCCCGCCCTGCACCCAGAAACACAGCAGCGCCAGCGCGCCGATGATCGCCAGGATCGAGTAGATGCCCCATTTGGCGAAGGTGGCCGCAGCCAGCCCCACCGCCAACCAGAACACATAGCGGAACGCGGTGGCCGACAGGCGCGCCGCCACCGCCGCGCCGAGGATCAGGATCGCCGTCAGCGCCAGCCCGGTCAGGCCGGCGAACATCGGCGTGAAACCGTGAAACAGCATGCCGACCAGCGCCGCCAGCGGCAGCACCAGGTACCAGCCGTCCTTGATCGCCTTCAGCGGACTCGGGCACTGCTCTTTCGGCAGGCCGACCAGGCCGGCGCGCCCGGCTTCCAGGTGCACGATCCAGAACGCGGTGACGTAGTACAGCACCGCCGGGATCACCGCCGCCTTGACGATTTCGACATACGGTACGTTGAGCGTCTCGGCCAT
Source organism: Burkholderiaceae bacterium (assembly GCA_035497775.1). Classification (GTDB taxonomy): domain Bacteria; phylum Pseudomonadota; class Gammaproteobacteria; order Burkholderiales; family Burkholderiaceae_D; genus DATJCV01. Next base: position 1,811 of record DATJCV010000026.1, read on the forward strand.
GATGAAGGCCACCGCGCCCATCACCGGCGGCATGATCTGGCCGCCCATCGAGGCGGTCGCCTCGACCGCGCCGGCAAACACCGAACTGTAGCCGAAACGCTTCATCAGCGGAATCGTAAACTGGCCGACGGTCAGCACGTTCGCCACGCCGGAGCCGGAAATGGTGCCCATGAAGCCGGACGAGATTACCGCCACCTTGGCCGGGCCGCCTTTAGCGCGGCCCACCAGGCCGAGCGCGATCGCATTGAACAGCTTGATCATGCCGGCATGTTCCAGGAATGACCCGAACAGAATGAACAGGAAGATATAGGTAGCCGACACCATGGTCGGAATTCCCAGCACACCCTCGGTGCCGAGCCACAGCTGGCTGACGATCTGGTCGAAGCCGTAGCCGCGATGTTCGAGCGGCGCCGGCAGGTACTGGCCGAACAGGCCATACAACAGGAAGGTGCCGCACACGATCGGTAAGGCCAGACCGAGGATGCGGCGCGTCGCTTCGAACACCAGTACCACCATGACGGCGCCGACCGCCAGGTCGGCCGTGCTCGGGTCGCCGGAACGCACAATCAGGTCGCTCTCGAAGATCCAGTGGTAGAACGACAGGCCGAAGCCGAGTGCCGCTAACAGCCAGTCGTACCAGACGATCGAGGTCAGCTTGCCGCTTTTCAAGGCGGGGTACAGCAGGAAGGTCAGCAGCAGCAAAAAGCCGACGTGCAGCGAGCGGATCACCAGCGAGGATAGCGGGTGAAAGCCAGCCACGATCAGCTGGTAGGTGGAAAACGCCAGTGCTGCGGCCAGCGTGATGGTCAGAGCGGCGCCGGAGAGCGCGCGCTGCGTGCCATGTTCCTGGAAATCGTCGGCTGGGGTATGCAAGGAAGACATGTACGGAGAACTCCTCGGCGCGGAAATTAGGGAAAAACGGCAGGGGGCGCGCACGCCCTCCCGCTGTATCGTCGTCTGGCGCCCTGCTTACTTGGTCAGGCCGATTTCGCGATAGTATTTTTCTGCGCCCGGATGCAGCGGCAGCGGCATGCCGATCAGCGCCTTGTCCTTGCGGATCGCCTTGGCGGCGGCATGCGCCGCGACCAGATGATCGAGGTTGTCGAACATGCTCTTGGTCATTTGATAGACAGTATCGGCCGGCACCCCTTCATGCGTGACCAGGAAATTCTGTACGAAAGCGGTCGCGACATCCGCGCTTTGCCCTTCATAGGTATTGGCTGGTACCGTGCCGGCCTGGTAGGCCGGATCACCGACCTTGGTGATCACATCGGCCGGGATCGGCACGATCACGATCTTCACCGACGTCGCCAGGTCGCGCAGCGACGACACGCCCAGGCCGGCCGACTGCAGGGTGGCATCGAGCTGGCGATTTTTCATCAGCTCGACCGATTCGCCGAAGGGCAGGTATTCAACCTTGGCGAAATCCTTGTAGCTCATGCCGGCGGCCTTGAAGATCGCGCGCGCATTCAGTTCGGTGCCGGATTTCGGCGCGCCAACCGAGATGCGCTTGCCCTTCAGGTCGGCCAGCGTCTTCACGCCGGAATCGGCGGCGGCGACGATCTGGATGTAGTTTGGGTAAATGCCGGCGACGCCGCGCAGCTTGTTGAGCGGCGCCTTGAAGCCGGCCTCGGCGTCGCCCTTCCAGGCATCCGACAGCGAGTCGCCCAGCGTGAACGCGACTTCGCCGCGCCCGGCCTGCAACAGGTTCAGGTTTTCAGCGGAGGCCTTGGTCGCCTGCACCGAAGTTTTCACGTTCGGCATCGCCTTGGCGTAAATCTGCGACAGCGCCACGCCCATCGGGTAGTACACGCCGCTGGTGCCGCCGGTCAGCACGTTGATGAATTGCTGCTGGGCCTGGGCCGGAGCCGCTGCCAGCATGGCAACGCCGGCCAGCGCCAGCAAGCCATGCAAGAATCTGGATTTCATTGTCTGTCTCCTGTATTTTGATAAACGAGGCGGAAAGCCTAGCGTATTCTAGTAGCAGAAGACTTGCCATGGAATGAAAACCGGCAGTTGACTGAAATATCCGAATTTTTGCGGCCGCAACGCGCGCGGCTCGGAATCGCACGATTCTCTAAAACTGCTCCCATTCGTCGTTAGGGCTGCCTTGCGCCGCCGCCAGACGCTTGGCTGGGGCCACCTGTTTGGGCGCAGTGGCAACGGCGCGCGGGCCGCCGCCCATCGCCGGCGTCGCCGTCGGTGTGATGGTGCGCAGCGGCGTCGCCGGCGCACGGGCCTGGCCGCCCGCCAGCTGGAACACCGCCACCACCTGCGCCAGCTTGCCGGCCTGATCCTGCATCGCTTCCGACGCCGCCGCCGCTTC
>DATJCV010000027.1:0-3719 GCA_035497775.1 Burkholderiaceae bacterium
CGCGACCCCGGCACCGGAACAAGGTGACCTGTTGGCCGCCGATCGCGCTGCTTCCGTAAGCCACAACATCAACACGACCGAGGCCAATCGCCCGACCGGACAACCGCAAGCTGACTGAACCCCGCGGCACAGCTGTGCAAACAAAAAGCCGGGCATTGCCCGGCTTTTTGTTTGCCCCATCCTCTGCGATCAGCTGCCGATGGCGTGGCCCGGATTGTCGATCAATCCATGCACCGTCATCAGGTGCGCCAGGTTGAGCACGTGATCCACCCGCAATTTTTCCATCAGGCGCTGCTTGTACGTCGACACGGTTTTCGGACTCAGGTTGAGCTGCTCGCCGATCAGGGTCAGCGGCTTGCCGCACACCAGCATCATCGCCACCTCCAGTTCACGGCTGGACAATGCGTCGAACGGCGAGGTGCTGCCATCGAGAGTCGCCAACGCCAGCTGTTGCGCCACGGCAGGCGCCAGGTAGCGCCGACCGGTCGAAACCTGGCGAATGGCGGTAACCAGCTCCTCGGCCCTGCATCCCTTGGTGAGGTAGCCCAGCGCCCCTGCGTCCAGCAGCCGTTTCGGAAAACGCGCGTCATCAACCACGGTGACCACCACGATGCGGGTCGACATTTTCGCGCGATTGACACGTTCGGTAAGTTCGATGCCGCTCATGCCCTGCATATGGACGTCTACCAGCGCGATGTCCGGCTTCAACGTGCGAATCAATCGCAAGCCGTCTTCCGCATTTCCCGCTTCGCCCTGAATGCAGATGTCCGACTGCTGCTGCAAAATCATCCGGAAGCCGGTGCGCACCAGCTCATGATCGTCCACCAATATGACATTGATCACCGCGTGCCCCTCCCTGGTTAGGCTTAGTGAAATTAGGCTGCTGAACAAATCATTGCAAGCCATGGCGGTACTGCCCGCGAAAACAGGCAGCCACCTGCCGACGTCACGCACCGTGATCTGGCATCCCCGCCAATCATCGCTGCGGCAAATCGATCGCCAAAATTTGCCACGCTGCCCTTACCTCTTATGTCAGCGCTCGCCCTGCCATACCGTGCGGGAATGTCTGGCCTGCAAGCCATCGGTGGTATCTGGATCCCGCTCGGACACCGAAGACGATGGCGGCGGCATAAAAAAACCCGCCGAGTGGCGGGTTCTTCCATTCCGCAGCAGTCCACTGCGGAAGTACCAAATGGTGCCCAAGAGGGGACTCGAACCCCTACGACTCTCGTCGCTACCACCTCAAGGTAGTGCGTCTACCAATTCCGCCACCTGGGCAGGTGTGTTTCTACCGCGCCCTTTTCAGGGTTTTGTCGCAGGTTTCGGCTGGGGTGCAGCCGGAACTTCGCCTTGGTTGCCGGCGGGAGCCGTTGCGGCCTCGGGCACGGTCGTGGCCGGCGAGGTGGCTTGCGGCACTTCCGAGCTGACGGCTGTCTTGCCGGCGGGTGCTTCAGCGGGCTTGGTGGCCACGCCGGACATCACGCCAAGATCGACGGCGTCCTGATGAGCGTTGCCGTTGTAGTTCAGGTAAATGCCCATACCCAGGCTGAGGGCAAAGAACACCGCGGCGAGCGCGCCGGTGGCCCGGGTCAGGAAGTTGGCCGAACCACGCGCACCGAACACGGTGGCGGAAGCACCGCCGCCGAAACCGGAGCCGGCGCTGGCGCCCTGCCCGTTTTGCAGCAGGATCAGGACGGTCATTGCCGCCGCGACCAGGATGTAGAAGACGCTGAAGATGACGAACATGATTTCTCGGAACCTATGGCGCTTGATGCGCCGCGGCGCAGATGTCTAGGAAGTCGGTTGCAGTCAAGGCTGCGCCGCCGACCAATCCGCCATCGACGTCCGGTTGCGCAAACAGCTTTGCGGCGTTGACCGCGGTGACGCTGCCGCCATAAAGCAGCCTAGTCAGACGGGCGATTGTAACATCTTCTTTTTCGAGTTTGCTACGAATGAACGCGTGAACGTCCTGCGCCTGCTGCGGCGTCGCCGTCTCGCCGGAGCCGATCGCCCACACCGGTTCGTACCCGACCAGCGCCGTGTCGAAACTCGCAATTCCGCTGAGTCGCAGGACCGCTTCGAGTTGTTCGCCGATGACGTTTTCGGTTTCACCACTGTCACGCTGCTGGCGGGTTTCACCGACACAAAGAATGGGGGTAAGTCCTCCCGCCCGCGCGGCCGCGAATTTTCGCGCGACGCATTCGTTGCTTTCGCCGTGATAGCGGCGGCGCTCCGAATGACCCACCAATACATAGTCCACACCGACTTCCGCCAGCATCGCGGCGCTTACCTCGCCGGTATAGGCGCCCTGTCCTTCATGTTCGCTTACATCCTGCGCGCCCAATTGAAGGGCCGTGCCGGCCAGTTGTTCGTTCAAGGTGTTGATGTATGGATACGGGGGAAACACGGCTACATCGATGTCGGTCGGCATGCTGGCGGCAATGGCGCCGGCCAGGTCCGAGGCCATCGAGCGACTGCCGTACATCTTCCAGTTTCCGGCCACAAGTTTTCTGCGCATGGTCTGCTTCATAGGCGAGCGAGCGGCAAGCTTACTGATGCCCCTGCCCCCCGGCAAACTGGTCATGCCGCCCGCCGCAATCCAGTACCACTTTGCCTATAAATTGATACCACGGGCACCATCGGAGCATACCAATTCACATTTGTGTGCGATCCCGAGTCGTGAGGGACCGCGGTCGGCGAGGGCCAGGAGCTCATGTTGGGACCGGGATCACCAACGCGATGGCCGTCACAACTGCAGATAAGGCGTCAGCAAACCTTCCAGCCAGCCCATGAACTCGCGAACCCGAATGGGCAGGTTGCGGCGGTTGGCGTACAGGATCGACAGCGGCATCGGTTCGGCCGGAAATTGCGGCAACACTTCCACCAGTTGTCCCTGCTCGATCCACGGCTGCAGGCTTGCAATGGGCGACTGGATCAGCCCCAACCCGGCCAGGCAGGCCGTCGTATAGGCCTCGGTGTTGTTGACCGTCAGCACGCCCTCCATCGGCAGGCACGCGTATCCAGTGGCGGTGGGATATTCCCAACCCGGCGGTTTGCTGCCCAGCGTGGACGCGTAGTGGATCAGCCGATGTGCCGAGAGATCCTCCAGCGTTTGCGGCGTGCCGTGGCGGCGCAGATAGTCGGGGCTGGCGCAATTGATGACGCGCAGGTTGCCGAGCGGACGGGCCACGAGGTTGTTTTCCGCCAGCGGGCCGGCGCGCAACACGCAGTCGAAACCCTCGCGCACCAGATCGACCAGGCGATCGGTGCTGCTCAACTCCAACTCGATCGATGGATGCGCCTGCAGGAATTCCGGCAATCGCCTGATCACGATGTTGCAGGCCATGCCGGTGGACATGTCCACCCGCAAGCGCCCGCGCAGCGATTGGCCACCTTGCTGGAACATCGACTGCAGCTCGTCCATGTCCCCCAGCAGGTCCTTGCTGCGCTCGTAGAAGGCCTGGCCGTCGTGGGTCAGGCTGACCTTGCGCGTCGTCCGGTGCAGCAACCGCGTGCCGAGCAGGCTTTCCAGCTGTTGCACGGCCATGGACGCGCTGGCCTTGGGCATCGCCAGGCTCTCGGCGGCGCGCGTGAAGCTGGCCATTTCCGCCACCCGCAGGAATATCCGCATCGCATCAAGTTTGTTCACGCGCTTTCCCGTGGAGGCACCGAGGCCTGTCCAAGCACCTATTGTTCAAAAATGACGAACATACAAATCA
>DATJCV010000028.1:0-10636 GCA_035497775.1 Burkholderiaceae bacterium
CCCGGCCCCGGCACCTTTTGCGTGCTGACCTGCGCCGGCCAGCGCGGTTTGCGCGGCGGTTTTGCCTCGCTGGCCGGCCTGATGCTGGGCGACGCCGTACTGATTTTCCTGGCCGCGATCGGCGTCGCCGCCTTGCTGCAAGCCAATCCAATGCTGTTTCATGGCGTGCAGTACCTGGGCGCCGCCTATCTGGCCTGGCTCGGCTACAAGCTGCTGAGCGCGAAACAGGAAGACGGGGGCGCGGCGGTGGTGCCGTTCTCGAACGCCGCCGATTTCCGCCGCGGCTTCCTGGTGACGCTGATCAATCCGAAAGCGATCGTGTTTTACATGGCCTTCTTCCCGCTTTTCATCGATCCGGCCCTGCATCGCGGCAGCCTGACCTTCGTTGCGATGGCGGCGGTGATTTCCTGCTGCACGCTGTTCTACGGTAGTCTGCTGGTGTTGCTGGGCAACGCCGCCGCCCGCCGCCTGGCGCACAACCGGCGCATCGGCGCCTACGCATCGAAAGCAGCCGGGATTTTCCTGATCGGCTTTGGCCTCAAGCTCACCACCAACTAAAACCATATGGCCAAAATATTCTGCGTTGCCAACCAGAAGGGCGGCGTCGGCAAAACCACGACCGCGGTCAATCTTGCAGCTGGCCTGGCGCAGATCGGCCAGCGCGTGTTGCTGGTCGATCTCGACCCGCAGGGCAACGCGACGATGGGCGCCGGCATCAACAAGTCGGCCCTGAAGGCGTCAATCTACGAAGTCTTGCTGGGCATGGCGCAACTGCCGGAGGTGCGGATCCGTTCGGATGCCGGCCAGTTCGACGTGCTGCCGGCCAACCGCGAACTGGCCGGCGCCGAAGTCGAGATGGTGGCGCTCGAGAATCGCGAAACACGCCTGAAAGACGCGCTGGCCACGGTGGCCGGCGACTACGATTTCATGCTGGTCGACTGCCCGCCGGCGCTCTCGATGCTGACCCTGAACGGTTTGTGTGCGGCCAACGGCGTGATCATCCCGATGCAGTGCGAGTACTACGCGCTGGAAGGCTTGTCCGACCTGGTCAACACCATCAAGCGGGTGCACGCCAAGCTCAATCCGGACCTGAAGATCATCGGCTTGCTGCGGGTGATGTTCGACCCGCGCATGACGCTGTCGCAGCAGGTGTCGGCGCAACTGGAACAGCATTTCGGCGACAAGGTGTTCAAGACTGTGATCCCGCGCAACGTGCGGCTGGCGGAAGCGCCGTCGTACGGTTTGCCGGGCGTGAACTTCGATGCGGCCTCCAAGGGCGCGCAGGCCTACATCGCTTTCGGTGCGGAAATGGTGGAGCGCATCAAGCATATGTAGCCTTAGCGAGGGATTCTGCATACTCCTGATATACCCCGCCGGTCTCGGGTGTAAACAGGGTGAAATACAAGGATACCCATAACGCAAATCGGTAACTGACGGAGTCGGGCGGTGCGCCCGGACTCTTCCAAATTTGAGAGAACGCATGGCCACGAAAAAATCCAAAGGACTCGGACGCGGACTGGAAGCGCTATTGGGCGGATCGATGGATCTGGCCGACGGCGCGCCATCGGTCGCCGGCGCGCCGTCCGTGCTGGCGGTGACGCAGATGCAGGCCGGCGAGTACCAGCCGCGTACCCGCATCGACGAAGGGGGGCTGGTCGAACTGGCGGCGTCGATCAAGGCGCAAGGCTTGCTGCAGCCGATCCTGGTGCGGCCAATCGCCGCCAACGGCGAGGCGCGCTATGAAATCATCGCCGGTGAACGGCGCTTCCGCGCCGCCCAGCTGGCCGGGCTGGCGGAAGTGCCGGTACTGGTCAAGGACGTCGATGACCAGGCGGCGGCGGCGATGGCGCTGATCGAAAACATCCAGCGCGAGGACTTGAACCCGCTGGAAGAGGCGCAGGGCATCCAGCGCCTGATCAGCGACTTCGAATTCACGCACGAGCAGGCGGCCGGCGCGGTCGGCCGTTCGCGCAGCGCGGTTTCCAACCTGCTGCGCCTCTTGAACTTGGCGGCGCCGCTGCAGACCATGCTGATGGCGGGCGACATCGATATGGGCCACGCCCGGGCGTTGCTGGCGGTGGATGGCGCGACCCAGATCACGCTGGCCAATCAAGTGGTAGCGAAACGGCTGTCGGTACGCGAGACGGAAAAGCTGGTGACGCGCGCGGCAGCGGAACAGGATGGCGGCCGGGCCGATAACGCGCCCGCCCGCAAGGAAAAATCACGCGATATCGTGCGGCTGGAAGAAGAGTTGTCCGACCTGCTGGCAACTGCGGTCAGCATTCGCACCGGCGCCCGCAACAAGGGGCAGCTGATCATCGATTTCGCCAACCTGGATGCGCTGGACGGTGTGCTGGCGCGGTTGCGCGCGTAAGCGCAGGCATCCTCGGGTAGCGGCATGGATTGGTTGCGGAAATGCCTGCAATCATTTTAATGATGCCTGGAGTATGTGGCGTAAATCACTACATAAGGCCCGGAATTTGCCTCTATATACCGGAGTATATGGTGCGCGCAGTGGCCAGGGCTACTTCGCTTGCGTTCCCCATACCTGCGCCACGCGTGCGTCCCGTCCGCAGCGGGCGCGGTAGAAGCGATAGCGCAGCGGATTTTTCCGGTAATAATCCTGGTGGTATTCCTCGGCCGGATAGAACGTGCCGGCGGCCGTGATTTCGGTGTATACCTGCGGCAGGCGGCCGGAGCGCTGCAGCGCCGTCTTGCTGGCGGCGGCAATGCGGCGCTGGTTCTCGTCCCGATAAAAAATCGCGCTGCGGTACTGGTCGCCGATATCGCAGAATTGGCGATCCTGCACCGTCGGGTCGATGTGGTGCCAGAAAAAATCCAGCAACTGCGCATAGCTGATGCGCGCTGGATCAAACCAGACCCGCACCGCCTCCGCATGGCCGGTGCCGCCGGCGCTGACTTGCGCGTAGGTCGGATTGGGCACGTGGCCGCCGGTATAACCGGCCTCGACGGCCAGCACCCCGGACAGTTTTTCGAAATCGGCTTGCACGCACCAAAAGCAGCCACCGGCCAAAACCGCCTGCTCGCCACCCGGCTGCGAACTCGCGTTGGCATTGACGGCCAGCAACAGGAGCAGCAGCAAGCCGCCAAGCAGGGTCTTCATCGGCGCGCCGGCGGAAGCGGGTCGGCAGCGGCGACGAAGCGCAAGGCCAAGCCGTTATTGCAGTAGCGCAAGCCGGTTGGTGGCGGCCCGTCGTCAAACACATGTCCCTGATGACCGCCGCAGCGCGCGCAATGATATTCGGTGCGCGGCAGGATCAACTGGAAGTCACGCTTGGTGGCCAGCGCACCGGGCAGAAAATCATAAAAGCTGGGCCAGCCGGTGCCGCTGTCGAATTTGGTGCTGCTGTCGAACAGCGGCAGAAAGCAAGCGGCGCAGAGGAAACGGCCAGTGCGCTTTTCACCGTTCAGCGGGCTGCTGCCGGGCGCTTCCGTGGCTTCCTCGAACAGCACGCGATAACTGTCGGCCGGCAGCAGGGCTTTCCACTCGGCGGCTGTTTTGACCAGTGGTTTCACGCTGGCATCGCTCCTTGCGAAAGTGGGCAGCAGGCCAGCTGCAACCAGGCCGGCAGCCCTGTTCAGCCATTGACGGCGATCCATGGTGCGCTCCTCTTGCAAAGTTCGACCGCGCTCCGTGTGCAAAGTTGAGGCCGGTGATGGCCAGCGGATAAAAAATCGCTACAATCGTCGGCGCTTTCCATCCTGATTCAAAGCGAGTGCCGACATGCTGCAATCACTTCCTGAGTGCCCACCGTGTGTGGTCGATCCATGAGCGCCACCATATTGCTGGTTCCCGGCCTGTACGGCTCCGGGGTCGGCCATTGGCAAACCCGGTGGGAGGCCGCGTTGCCGCAAGCGCAGCGCGTCCAGCAGCGCGACTGGAATGAGCCACGGCGCAGCGAATGGGTGGCGCAGCTGGACGCGGCGGTGCGCGCCAGTGCCGGGCCAGTGGTGCTGGCGGCGCACAGTCTCGGCTGCGCTACCACCGTCTGGTGGGCCTTGGCGCATGCAGCGACGCCGCATGCGCGCCGCGTCAGTGGCGCACTGCTGGTGGCGCCGCCCGACGTCGAACGGGCCGACGCCCCGGCCGCGGTGCGCGATTTCGGGCCGATGCCAGGCGTGCCGCTACCCTTCGCCAGCATCGTGGTAGCGTCCGAGAACGATCCGTGGTGCGCCTTGCCGCGCGCGCACCAGTGGGCCCAGCAATGGGGGGCGCAGTGGCAGATGGCCGGCCGGCGCGGCCATCTGAACGCCGACAGCGGCCTGGGCGACTGGCCGCAAGGACAGCGCTGGCTGCAACAGTTGTCAAAACCGGCAGCATCCAATATTCCTCGCTGAATCAAGACCTTGCCTGCATCGCATTACTATGCGGCAAACGTTTGACGCCCATTGCCGAAAGCCCTTATAATCCCGTGGCTTTGGAAAGTACCGGTACAGGATCCACGCCGGCTGGCGCGACACCCGTCGCACGATTTGGGCAGACATGCGACGCATCGTTGTTTTGCAATTCGTCGTCACGCTGATCGTCGGCGCAATCGCCGGCTGGCTCGCCGGATGGCCGGGACTGTGGTCCGCGCTCCTGGGCGGACTGTGCTGCGTGGTGCCGAATGCCTTGTTTGCGCTGCGCCTGTTCGCCAATGCGCAAAAGCCCGGCGGCGCCAATCCGATGTCGTTTTTCATCGGCGAGTTTATCAAGATTGCATTGACGGTTGCGCTTCTGGGCGCGGTCGGCTGGCTGTACCGCGATTTGAACTGGCTGGCGCTGATCGCCGCCTTCATCGCGGCACTGAAAAGTTACATTATCTTATTGTTTAGGCACTGATATGGCAACTGAAATGGCTGCTGAGGGCGCGCATCAGGCTGCGGCACACGCACCGACTTCCTCCGAATACATCATCCACCACCTGACGCACTTTTCCACGGTGCCGCAAACCAAGATCGTCGATTTTTCGGTGATCAACATGGATACGCTGTTCTGGTCGATCGCGGTCGGTATCATTGGCTCGGCGGTGATGTGGATGGTGGCGCGCCGCGCCACTTCCGGCGTGCCGGGCCGCTTCCAAGCCTTCATCGAAATGATCGTCGAAATGGTCGAAGACCAGTCCAAGGCCATCGTGCATGGCGACCGCCGCTTCATCGCGCCGATGGCGCTGACCGTATTCATCTGGGTGATCCTGATGAACTCGATGGATTTCCTGCCGGTCGACATGGTTTCCAGCATCCTCGGCTGGGTCGGCCTCGGCCACTCGGTGCCATACCAGCGCATCGTCCCCACCGCCGATCTGAACGGTACTCTCGGCCTGTCGCTCGGCGTGTTCGCGCTGATGATTTACTACAACCTCAAGATCAAGGGCGCCGGCGGCTTCGTGCACGAGCTGTTCTGCGCGCCATTCGGTGCCCACCCGGCGCTGTGGATTCCGAATCTGGCCCTGAACATCATCGAATTCGTTGCCAAGACCGTGTCGCTGGCCATGCGACTGTTCGGCAACATGTACGCCGGCGAACTGATTTTCCTGCTGATCGCATTGCTGGGCTCGACCGCCACCTGGTGGGGCTTCGGCATGCACGTGATGGCTGGCACCGTCTGGGCCATCTTCCACATCCTGATCGTCATCCTGCAAGCCTTCATTTTCATGATGCTGGCGCTGGTATATGTCGGCCAGGCGCATGAAAGTCACTAAGAACTTGGTTTTGGTATTGCTGTAATTGCAGGCGATTCATAGATTTGCAGTATTTTGGTTTTAACTTTTTTCGACTTTGATTATCTAAGGAGTTTTCATGACTAACGTCGCTTTCGTTGCTTTGGCTTGTGGTTTGATCATCGGTTTGGGCGCTATCGGCGCCTGTATCGGCATCGGTATCATGGGCGGCAAATTCATCGAAGCTTCGGCGCGTCAGCCGGAACTGATGAACACCCTGCAAACCAAGATGTTCCTGCTGGCCGGCCTGATCGACGCGGCGTTCCTGATTGGTGTCGGTATCGCGATGATGTTTGCGTTCGCCAACCCATTTGCAGGCTAATCCAGACATACCGCTGGTTCGCATGCTGCCGGCCTGATTCGCGGAATCGGGTCCGGCGCACGTTATTTTTGAGAAGGAAATCACCGTGAACTTAAATGCAACATTGTTTGCGCAGTTCGTGGTCTTCTTCATCCTCGCGCTGTTCACGATGAAATTCATCTGGCCGCCGCTGATGAAGGCGCTGGACGAGCGCGCCCAGAAGATCACGGACGGCCTGGCCGCCGCCGATCGCGGCAAGGCCGAGATGGCCGCTGCCGAGAAACGCGTGCAAGTCGAACTGTCCACCGCCCGCGATGAAGGCCAGAAACGGATCGGCGACGCGGAACGACGTGCGCTTAGCATTGTCGAAGATGCCAAGAAGACCGCTGCCGATGAAGCTGCCCGCATCGTCGCCGCTGCCCGCGAAGAAGCCGAACAGCAAGTGACGCAGGCGCGTGAAGCTTTGCGTGCTGAAGTCGCCAGCCTCGCGGTAAAAGGCGCCGAGCAAATCCTGAAGCGCGAAGTCAATGCCGCGGCCCATGCTGATTTGCTGAACCAGTTGAAAACCGAGTTGTAATCATGGCCGAACTCGCAACGATTGCCCGTCCTTACGCCGAAGCGCTGTTCCGGGTTGCCCAGTCCGGCAATCTGGCGGCCTGGTCCGATCTGGTTTCCGAGATGACCCAGGTTGCCGCCAATCCGGATTTTCAGGCCCTGGCCACCAATCCAAAATTGTCGGAGCAACAGGTGGTGGACACCATGCTGGCGCTGCTGAAGTCGCCGGTTGGCGCCGAAGCGAAAAATCTGATTGCCATGCTGGTGGAGAACGGTCGCCTCGTCTTGCTGCCGGAAATCGGCGCGCAATTCCAGGTGTTGAAAAATGCCCAGGAAGGCGCGGCTGATGCCAGCATTACCAGCGCTTTTGCATTGTCGGAGGCCCAGGTCAGCGACTTGATCGCGGCGCTGGAGAAAAAATTCGGACGCAAGCTCAATCCTTCGGTAACGGTCGATCAAAATCTGATTGGCGGCGTGCGCGTGGTGGTCGGTGACGAAGTGCTGGATACGTCGGTGCGCGCCAAACTGCAACAAATGCACGTGGCGCTGACGGCCTAGGTTTTCGAGCCGGCCGGCCCAGAACAGAGAATACTTTTAGGAGTTAACATGCAACTCAACCCGTCTGAAATCAGCGAACTGATCAAGAGCCGGATTCAAGGACTCGACGATAGCGCCGAGATTCGCAATCAGGGCACCGTGATTTCCGTGTCCGACGGCATCTGCCGCATCCACGGGCTGTCCGACGTGATGCAGGGCGAGATGCTGGAATTCCCGGGCAACACCTTCGGCCTCGCCTTGAACCTGGAGCGCGACTCGGTCGGCGCCGTTATCCTGGGCGACTACGAGCACATTTCCGAAGGCGATACCGTCAAATGCACCGGCCGCATTCTGGAAGTGCCGATCGGCCCGGAACTGAAAGGCCGCGTGGTCAACGCGCTGGGCCAGCCGATCGACGGCAAGGGTCCGATCAACGCCAAGCTGACCGCACCGATTGAAAAAATTGCACCGGGCGTGATCGCCCGTCAATCCGTTTCGCAGCCGATGCAGACCGGCCTGAAGTCGATCGACTCGATGGTGCCGATCGGCCGTGGCCAGCGCGAACTGATCATCGGCGACCGCCAGACCGGCAAGTCGGCGGTGGCGATCGACGCGATCATCAACCAAAAAGGTCAGAACATGACCTGTATCTACGTCGCGATCGGCCAGAAGGCATCGTCGGTCAAGAACGTGGTGCGGGCACTGGAACAGAACGGCGCGATGGACTACACCATCGTGGTCGCCGCCACCGCTGCCGAATCCGCCGCAATGCAATACGTATCGGCGTACTCCGGCTGCGCGATGGGCGAATATTTCCGCGACCGCGGCGAAGATGCGTTGATCGTGTATGACGACCTGTCCAAGCAGGCAGTTGCCTATCGCCAGGTGTCGCTGCTGCTGCGCCGCCCGCCCGGACGCGAAGCCTATCCGGGCGACGTGTTCTATCCGCACAGCCGTTTGCTGGAACGCGCCGCGCGCGTCAACGCCGACTACGTCGAGAAATTCACCAATGGCGAAGTCAAGGGCAAGACCGGTTCGTTGACGGCCTTGCCGATCATTGAAACCCAGGCTGGCGACGTTTCCGCGTTCGTACCGACCAACGTGATTTCGATTACCGACGGTCAGATCTTCCTGGAAACCTCGCTCTTCAACGCCGGTATCCGGCCCGCGATCAACGCCGGTATTTCGGTGTCGCGCGTGGGTGGCGCGGCCCAGACCAAGGTCATCAAAAATCTGTCCGGCGGTATTCGTACCGACTTGGCGCAGTACCGTGAACTGGCGGCCTTTGCGCAGTTCGCTTCGGACCTGGATGAAGCGACCCGCAAGCAGTTGGACCGCGGCGCGCGCGTGACCGAATTGCTGAAGCAGGCGCAGTACTCGCCGCTGCCGATTTCGCTGATGGCGGTGTCGCTGTTCGCGGTCAACAAGGGCTTTTTCGACAGCATCGAAGTCAAGCAAGTGCTGGCGTTCGAAGCCGGCCTGCACAATTTCATGAAGACCAGCCACGCGGCATTGCTGCAGAAGATCGAAGAAACCAAGCAACTCGACAAGGACGGCGAAGCTGCACTGGCCGCCGCAGTTGCCGATTTCAAGAAATCGTTCTGAGCACGGCGCACAAGGAGTAAAGCCTCATGGCAGCGGGTAAAGAGATACGCGGCAAGATCAAGAGCGTAGAAAATACGAAGAAGATCACCAAGGCGATGGAAATGGTCGCCGCATCCAAAATGCGCAAGGCGCAGGATCGGATGCGTGCTGCCCGTCCGTACAGCGACAAGATCCGCAATATCGCCTCGCATCTGGCACAGGCCAATCCGGAATATACCCATCCGTTTTTGATCAAGCAGGACAATGCCAAGACCGTCGGCTTTATCGTCGTCACCACCGACAAGGGCCTGTGCGGCGGCATGAACACCAATGCGTTGCGACTGGTTACGTCCAAGGTGCGCGAACTGGAAAGCCAGGGCAACAAGATCGAGGCGGTCGCGATCGGTAACAAGGGCCTGGGCTTTCTGAACCGGATCGGCGCCAGGGTCGTGTCGCACGCGATCCAGTTGGGCGACACGCCGCATCTGGACAAGCTGATCGGGCCGGTCAAGGTGTTGCTGGATGCGTATCAGGAAGGACGGCTGGACGCGGTCTATCTGGTGTACACCAAATTCATCAATACGATGAAGCAGGAACCGATGATGGAGCAACTTCTGCCGCTGGCGGAACATCGCATGCAGGCAGACAAGGAGCACCATTCGTGGGACTACATCTACGAGCCGGATGCCCAGACCGTGATCGATGAGCTGTTGGTGCGCTACGTCGAGGCATTGATCTACCAGGCGGTGGCGGAAAATCTGGCGTCCGAGCAATCGGCGCGGATGGTGGCGATGAAGTCCGCTTCCGACAATGCCGGCAACGTGATCGACGAGCTGAAGCTGGTCTATAACAAGACGCGCCAGGCAGCGATCACCAAGGAATTGTCCGAGATCGTGGCGGGTGCGGCTGCCGTTTAAGCGCATTGGAAAGAGAGTCGGGGCACGCGGTACGTTGCCCCAGCTGATCGGGCGAAATTGATTGATTGGTTTTGCTAGCGCAACAATGCGATGCGACCAAACCAGAATTTAAATTAACTATTGAAGGAACGAAAATGGCTGATGGCAAAATCGTTCAGTGTATCGGCGCTGTGGTGGACGTTGAGTTCCCCCGCAATGCAATGCCCAGGATTTACGATGCCCTGAAAATGGAAGGCTCCGACTTGACGCTGGAAGTGCAGCAGCAGTTGGGCGACGGTATCGTCCGCACCATTGCGCTCGGCACCTCCGACGGTTTGCGCCGCGGCATGGCGATCCAGAACACCGGCAATCCAATCACGGTCCCGGTTGGCAAGGCCACGCTGGGTCGCATCATGGACGTGCTGGGCAATCCGATCGATGAATGCGGCCCGGTCAGCAACGAACAAACCGCGTCGATCCACCGCAAGGCGCCTGCCTACGACGAGTTGTCGCCATCGCAAGACCTGCTGGAAACCGGCATCAAGGTGATCGACCTGGTATGCCCGTTCGCCAAGGGCGGCAAGGTCGGCCTGTTCGGCGGCGCCGGCGTCGGCAAGACCGTCAACATGATGGAACTGATCAACAACATCGCCAAGGCGCATAGCGGCTTGTCGGTGTTCGCCGGTGTCGGTGAGCGCACCCGCGAAGGCAACGACTTCTACCACGAAATGGCCGAGGCCAAAGTGGTGGATCTGGAAAATCCGGAAAATTCCAAGGTCGCGATGGTCTACGGCCAGATGAACGAACCGCCGGGCAACCGTCTGCGCGTGGCGCTGACCGGCCTGACGATCGCCGAAGGCTTCCGCGACGAAGGCAAGGACGTGCTGTTCTTCGTCGACAACATCTACCGCTACACGCTGGCCGGTACCGAAGTCTCGGCGCTGCTGGGCCGTATGCCTTCTGCGGTGGGTTACCAGCCGACGCTGGCCGAAGAAATGGGCCGCCTGCAGGAACGCATCACCTCGACCAAGACCGGTTCGATC
>DATJCV010000029.1:0-2041 GCA_035497775.1 Burkholderiaceae bacterium
CCGCCGCGCAGGGCGGCGGCATCGCGGATCGTGCCGTGCAGCAGTGCATCGAAGTGGGCGGCATCGGCCTTGTCGAAACCATGCGCCTGGCGGATATGGGCATCGATCACGCCGGCATCTTCGTTGTTCAGCAGCCACTGGTACAGGCCCTGCAGCGCGAACTCGCGCGCGCGATGGCGCGGGGTGCGGTTCTTGCTGGGGTTGGCATGAAGCGTTTTGTTGGTCATAAATTTTCAGAGGCGAAACGGCGTGCGCCGCCGTTGCCCTTATTCGTCCTCGGTGGCGTCGGCCAGCTCTTCCAGCGCGATCGTCAGATTCGCCATTTCGATTGCCACCCGTGCCGCATCGGCGCCCTTTTGCGCCATGCGCGCTTCGGCCTGGCCGTCGTTTTCGGTGGTCAGCACCGCATTCGCGATCGGAATGCCGAAATCCAGCCCGACCCGGGTGATGCCGGCGCCGGATTCATTAGCGACCAGTTCGAAATGATAGGTTTCGCCGCGAATCACGGCACCGATCGCAATCAGCGCATCGAATTGCTGGGTGTCGGCCATTTTTTGCAGCGCCAGCGGGATCTCCAGCGCTCCCGGCACGGTGACGTGCAGCACGTCTTCATCCGCCACGCCCAGCCGCGTCAGCTCTCCCAGACAGGCGGCCAGCAGGCCGTGGCCGATATCCGCATTGAAGCGCGCCTGCACCACGCCAATGCGCAGGCCCTGTCCATCCAGATTCGTTTCGACGGTTCCAACGGTCATGGCTTTCCTTTATGCGCGCTTGCGCCTGATTCAAATGACAAGTTTCAAAATTCTCGGACTGCCGGATGGCTTACTGGTTCGGGCCGCTTTGGTAGCCGATCACTTCCAGGTTGAAGCCGGTCATCGACGGCATTTTTCTCGGGCTGGCGAGCAGCTTCATCTTGCCCACCCCGAGGTCTTTCAGGATCTGGGCACCGATGCCGTAGGTACGCAAATCCATCCGCGGCGCGCTCGAGCGCGGGCGGGCGCCGGGTTCGTCGAGCGCCTGGAACTGGGAAAACAGCTGTTCCGCCGATTCCTCATCGCAATTCAGCAAGACCACCACGCCGCGCTCGGCAGCCTGGATCGCGGTCATCGCCGCCGCCAGGTTCCATGAATGGGTCGTGACCTCGGTTTCCAGCAAATCCATGATCGACACCGGCTGGTGCACCCGCACCAAGGTTTCTATCTCGGCCGTGATGGCGCCGCGCACCAGCGCCAGATGGGCGCTGCCGCTCGGCGTGTCGCGGTAGGCGATGGCCTGGAACGGGCCATGGACGGTGTGCACGGTGCGCTCGGCAATCCGCTCGACGATGCTTTCGTGCTGGCTGCGGTAATGGATGAGGTCGGCGATGGTGCCGATTTTCAGACCGTGCTCGCGCGCGAATTCCAGCAGATCGGGCAGGCGCGCCATGCTGCCGTCGTCCTTCAGGATTTCACAAATCACCGCCGCCGGCGTCAGGCCGGCCAGTTCGGCAAAATCGCAGCCGGCTTCGGTATGGCCGGCGCGCATCAGCACGCCGCCCTTTTGCGCCTTGATCGGAAAGATATGGCCCGGCTGCACGATATCGGACGGCTTGGCGTTGCGCGCCACCGCGGTTTGCACGGTACGCGCGCGGTCGGCCGCCGAAATACCGGTAGTCACGCCTTCGGCAGCCTCGATCGACAACGTGAAATTGGTACCGTATGCAGTGCCATTATTGGCCGTCATCAAGCCCAGATTCAATTGTCGGCAGCGCTCTTCGGTCAGCGTCAGGCAGATCAGGCCGCGGCCGTAGCGCGCCATGAAGTTGATCGCTTCGGGCGTGACGAAGTCGGCCGCCAGCACCAGGTCGCCTTCGTTTTCGCGATCTTCCTCGTCGACCAGGATGACCATACGGCCAGCGCGCATTTCGGTGATGATTTCTTGGGTAGTTGCAATAGACATGGTAACGATCCTGAACAGGCTGCCATTCTAATGGATTTCACGGGCTCGAAGTTTCCGCCGGCAGACAGCCAGTGCCACCATCGGGAATATTTACACGCCGCGT
>DATJCV010000030.1:0-4117 GCA_035497775.1 Burkholderiaceae bacterium
CTGAAGCTGAACCAGCCGCAGCCATCGATTTCGGCTTCGCTGCGCAAGCTGCGCGAACTGACCGGCGATCCGCTGCTGGTGCGCGGCGCGCGCGGCATGATTCCGACCCAGCACGGCGAAAGCCTGCTGAAGCCGGCCAAGCGCATCCTCGATGAAACCGAGCGCCTGTTCGTGCGCAAGCTGCCGTTCGTGGCGCAAGATGAAGCGCGCACCTTCCGGATCGCGGCGCCGGATTATCTCGATTGCCAGTTCCTGCCAGCCGTGGTGGCGCGCATTCGGCGCGAATCGCCGAAAAGCCGGGTCGTCATCCACGGCCTCGGACCGGAAGTCGATTACGCGCGCCTGCTGGCCGACGGCGAGCTGGACCTGGTGATCGCCAACTGGGACGAGCCGCCGCAGCATCTGCACCTGTCCAAGCTGTTCGAAGACCCGATCGTCTGCATCATGCGCGCCGACAGCCCATACGCCAAGCGCACCGCGGCCGACGCGATGACGGTGGAAGACTATCTGGCGCTGCCGCACATCGCGCCCTCGCCGTTCTTGCGCGGCAACCGCGGACTGCTCGACGCCTGGCTGGAGCGCCAGGACCTGCGCCGCAACGTGATGGTGGAGTCGGCTTACTTCAACCTGATCCCGCACATGCTGATGCAATCCGACCTGGTACTGACCACCGGCACGCAATTTTTGCGCTTTTACGAAAAAATCCTGCCCTTGAAGAGTTTCGCCTCGCCGCTCAAGTTTCCGCCGATCCGCTATTACCAGCTATGGCATGAACGCGCGCACCAGGCAACCGAACACAAATGGCTGCGCGACCTGGTCGGCGCCGCCACCAAGTCATTGGTCAGCGCTTAGGCGGCGACGCCCTCAACTGCCGCGGCAGGTCGAATACGCCCACGGCGTGACCACCAGCGGCACATGATAATTCTGCGCCGGATCGGCGATGCCGAACGCCAGCGAGACGCGATCGATGAAGCGCGGCGTCGGCAAGGCCACGCCCTGCCGCGCGAAATAGTCGCCGGCGCCAAACACCAGTTCGTACTGGCCGATAGCCAGCGCCGCGCCCTCCAGCAACGGCGCGTCGCAGCGGCCGTCGGCATTGGTGATTGCGCTTTTCAGCAAGCGGCGCGCGCCGCCCTCGACCGCGTACAACTCGATCGCCACGCCAGCGCCGGGCTTGCCCTGCACCATATCCAGCACATGCGTACTCAGTTTTCCCATCGCTCCGCCTATATCATCAAGTTGAAAAGCCGTATGCGCCAAATCATATATCGACGGCGGTTTGCGCCTATATGATCGGTTATATACAAATCATGCTGGCAGGTCACTGACACATCGTGAAACACTGATTTGTAGTTTGTAGACGGACATTATAAAAATTCAAACCTGGAGACGATATGACGACCACCACGGAAGCCATAGACGAAGTACTACCCGCCGGCAAGCTGTTTGCGCTCGGCATGCAGCATGTGTTGGTAATGTACGCCGGCGCCATCGCGGTGCCGCTGATCATTGGCGGCGCGCTGCATCTGCCGAAAACCCAGATCGCGTTCCTGATCAGCGCCGACCTGTTCTGCTGCGGCATCGCGACGCTGATCCAGTCGCTCGGCATCTGGAAGTTCGGCATCCGCCTGCCGGTGATGATGGGCGTCACCTTCGCCGCGGTGGGGCCGATGGTGGCGATGGCGGGCCAGCCCGACCTCGGCATCCTCGGCATTTACGGCGCGGTGATCGCGGCCGGCATCTTCGGCCTGCTGATCGCGCCGCTGATGAGCCGCCTGGTGCACTACTTTCCACCGGTGGTCACCGGCACCATCATCACCATCATCGGCATCTCGCTGATGGGAGTGGGCATCAACTGGGCCGCCGGCGGCCAGCCGACCATCAAGCAGCTGGTGGATGGCGTGCTGACCACGGTGCCCAATCCCTCCTACGGCTCGCTGGAAAACCTGGGCGTCGCGCTGCTGGTGCTGGTCGCGATCCTGCTGATCACCAAGTACGCGAAAGGCTTCATCAGCAACATCGCGGTGCTGCTGGGGCTGGTGATCGGCTTCGTGATTGCCCTCGGGCTGGGACGGGTCAGCTTCGTCGGCCTGGGCGAAGCGGCCTGGTTTGAAATGATCCGGCCGTTCCACTTCGGCATGCCGACCTTCGACCTCGGCGCCATTCTCGCCATGTGCATGGTGATGATCGTGGTGATGGTCGAATCGACCGGCATGTTCCTGGCGCTGGCCGACATGACCGGCAAGAAGATCGACAGCGCCGACCTGGCCAAGGGCCTGCGCATGGACGGCCTGGGCACCGTGATCGGCGGCATCTTCAATACCTTTCCGTACACCTCGTTCTCGCAGAACGTCGGCCTGGTCGGCGTCACCGGGGTCAAGAGCCGCTTCGTCTGCGTCGCCGCCGGCGTGATCCTGATCGCCTTCGGCCTGTTCCCGAAGATGGCGTTCATCGCGGCCTCGATCCCGCAATTCGTGCTGGGCGGCGCCGGCATCGTCATGTTCGGCATGGTGGCGGCGACCGGCATCAAGATCCTGACCAATGTCGATTTCAACCATAATCGCAACAACCTGTTCGTCGTCGCCATCAGCATCGGGGTCGGCATGATTCCGCTGGTGGCGCCGACTTTCTTCAAATTCATGCCGGCTTATCTGTCGACCATCCTGCATAGCGGTATCCTGCTGACTTCGATCATGGCGGTGCTGCTGAATCTGTTCTTCAACGGCAAGGGCGACACGCTCGAAGTCCGGCAGAATATGCTGGCGGCAGCACAAAGCCCGGAGCATTGAAGCCGCTGCGGTAACGCAATCGGAGGAGTCCCACTCCTGCTCGATCAAATGGAAAAACAGCGGCGGGTGGGACCCGCCGCCATCACATGACGACACTAGACCACCTGAATAACGGCGACGCCGCCGCGTTCACCGCGGCGCTGCGCGGCATTTACGAACATTCGCCGTGGATACCCGAGCGCGCCGCCGCGCAGCGCCCGTTTGCCAGCGCCAGCGCGCTGAAGCTGGCGCTGCAGGCGGCGGTGTCCAATGCCAGCCGCGAGCAGCAGTTGGGCCTGATCCGCGCCCACCCGGAACTGGCCGGCAAGGCGGCCGTCGCCGGCCAGCTGACCGCCGAATCGACCGGCGAACAGGCCAAGGCCGGCCTCGATCGATGCAGCCCGGAGGAATTCGCCACGCTGCAAAAACTGAATGCCGACTACAACGAGCGCTTCGGCTTTCCCTTCATTCTCGCGGTCAAGGGCGCGGACGGACAGGGCCTGTCGCGCAGCGCCATCATCGAGACCTTCGCCCGGCGCCTGAAAAGCCAGCCGGCCGACGAGATGACGGAATGCCTGCGCCAGATCCACCGCATCGCCGAACTGCGCCTCAACGACCTGCTTGGCCTCGACCTTCAACTGGGCAATGCCATCATGCAATGGGCCGAGATCATCGGCGCCTGGAGTGACGACGAAGGCGGTCTGACCTGCGCCTACCTGACCGCAGCGCACCGCAAGACCGCCGCGCAATTGGAAACCTGGATGACTGATGCCGGCATGCAGGTCGAGATCGATGCCGTCGGCAATGTGGTTGGCCGTTACCTGTCCGATACGCCAAACGCCAAAACCCTGA
The DNA here is from genome assembly GCA_035497775.1 of Burkholderiaceae bacterium. Classification (GTDB taxonomy): domain Bacteria; phylum Pseudomonadota; class Gammaproteobacteria; order Burkholderiales; family Burkholderiaceae_D; genus DATJCV01. The sequence continues at coordinate 3,621 of DATJCV010000030.1, forward strand.
TCACCGGCTCGCACTACGACACCGTCCGCAACGGCGGCAAGTATGACGGCCGCGCAGGCATCCTGCTGCCGATCGCGGTGGTGCGGCAGTTGCATCAACGCGGCGAGAAGCTGCCGTTTCATCTGGAAGTGATCGGCTTCTCGGAAGAGGAAGGGGTGCGCTTCAAGAGCACGTTCCTGGGCAGCAATGCGGTGATCGGCCAGTTCGACCTGAACCTGCTGGACAAAACCGATGCCGACGGCATCACCATGCGCGCGGCGCTGCAAGCGGCGGGCCACGATCCCGACCGGATTCCGCTCATCGGCCGTAATCCGGCGGATCTGCTGGCCTACGTCGAAGTCCACATCGAACAGGGACCGGTGCTGCTGGAACGCAATCTGCCGGTCGGCATCGTCACCTCGATCGCCGGCAGCTCGCGCTATCTGGTGGAATTGAGCGGCATCGCCAGCCACGCCGGCACCACGCCGATGACGATGCGCAAGGATGCCGCCGCCGCC
>DATJCV010000031.1:0-6262 GCA_035497775.1 Burkholderiaceae bacterium
ATGAAAAACTCCCGGCTCCGGATTCGAAGCGTGAACGAGGCCGGTGCGCGGCCAACGCCGGCCGCACCATGATTTCCAACCCGTTACTTGCCCAACCATGGATATCCATCAGATTACCGGACTGATTCTCGCCGGTGGCCGCGGCTCCCGCATGGGCCATGTCGACAAGGGCTTGCAGATGTTTCGCGGTGCGCCGATGGCGATGCACGTAATGCTGCGGCTGCAACCCCAGGTCGGCCAATTGATGATCAATGCCAACCAGAATCTCGGCCCCTACGAAGGCTTCGGCGTGCCGGTCTGGCCGGACCAGATTCCTGACTTTGCCGGACCGCTGGCTGGGCTGCAAACCGGGCTGACGCATTGCGAAACCCCCTACCTGGTGAGCGCACCCTGCGACTCGCCCTTCCTGCCCACCGACCTGGTGGCGCGACTCTACGCAGAACTGAGCAGAGCCAAGGCCGATCTGGCCGTGGTGGTGACTGGCTCTGGCACGGAGCGTCGCAGCCACCCCGTGTTCTGCTTGATGAAAAACACCCTGCTGGCGCACCTGACGGCGTTCCTGCAGGATGGCGGGCGCAAGATCGACAAGTGGTACGCCTCGCTCAACGTGGTCGAAGTGCCGTTCCCCGAGGAATCCGCGTTCAGGAATATCAATACCATCGACGAATTGCACCAGTTCGAAGCCGATTAGCAGCACCATGACAGATCCATTCCCTATGCAAGAGCGCTCGCTCGCCGCCGTCGTCGGCTGCCTGGCGCACTACGATCCGGGCGCGCTGCCGGTGGCAGATGCGCAAAGCATCATCCGCCGGTTCATCACGCCGATCCATGCCATCGAAAAGATTGCCATCCGCAGCGCGCTGGGCCGCGTGCTGGCGAGCGACATCATTTCACCGATCAACGTGCCGTCGCACGACAATTCGGCGATGGACGGCTACGCCTTGCGCGGCAGCGACCTGGCGCCGGATGCGTCAACCACGCTGCAAGTGCTTGGCACCGCCTTTGCCGGCCGCGCGTTCGAGGGCGCGGTCGCTCCCGGCCAAGCCTTGCGCATCATGACCGGCGCGGTAATGCCGGCCGGCTGCGATACCGTCGTGCCGCAGGAATTCACCCAGGACGCTTCCGACAGCGCCGTCACCATCCCCGCCAACACCGTCAAGACCGGCGACAATCGCCGTTTTCAAGGCGAGGACCTGGCTGCCGGCAAGGCAGCGCTGGCCGCCGGCAAAATCCTGCGCCCGGCCGATCTCGGCCTGCTGGCCTCGCTCGGCTTTGCCGAAGTGCCGGTGCAGCGGCGGCTGCGGGTCGCCTTTTTTTCCACCGGCGACGAACTGCGCTCGGTCGGCGAGCCGCTCGACGCCGGCTGCGTCTACGATTCCAACCGCTACACGCTGTACGGCATGCTGACCCGGCTCGGCTGCGACCTCATCGACATGGGCGTGGTCAAGGACGATCCGGCGGCGCTGGAAGCGGCGTTCCGCAGCGCCTGCGAAAATGCTGACGCCATCATCACCTCGGGCGGCGTCTCGGTCGGCGCCGCCGACTATACGAAGCAGATGATGGCGCAGCTGGGCGACGTCGCCTTCTGGACCATCGGCATGCGCCCGGGGCGACCGATGGCCTTCGGCAAAATCACCTCGAACGGCAAAAGCGCCTACCTGTTCGGCCTGCCGGGCAATCCGGTGGCGGTGATGGTCACTTTCTATTTCTTCGCGCGCGAGGCGCTGCTGCACATGATGGGCGCACAGGCCGCGCCGCTGCCGCTGCTGCGCGTCAAATCCGCCGCTGCGATCAAGAAGCGTGCCGGCCGCACCGAATACCAGCGTGGCATCCTGTCGCGCGCTGCCGACGGCCAGCAGCAAGTCCAGGTCACCGGCAGCCAGGGTTCCGGCGTGCTGCGCTCGATGTCGGAAGCCAACTGCATGATTGTGCTGGCGCACGAACAGGGCAATGTGGCGGCAGGTGAGATGGTGGAGGTGATGGTGTTTGAGGGGTTGGTGTAAGGCAGGCTTTGTAAACCGCTGGTTACACCGGTCCGGCGTTCTAGATTTCCTCGAAGTAATCCGAATCGATACGCTTCACTACATAAGATGCTGACATAGAAACACCCACATCAAAGTCAATCATCAGGCCGGCAAGCCGCACCCCGTCGATCAATACAACTTTGGTGTCAATGCGCGATGCATAGTCAGCCGCATCTGCGGTATAAGCCGACGTCGTGATAAAAACGCCCTTTTTCGCACGCTGTCCTTGAAGCGCACCGACAAATTTCTGGATTTCCGGGCGTCCGACAGACCCCTGCCAGCGTTTCGCCTGTATGAAGATCGTATCCAGGCCCAGCCTATCTTCTTTAATAATGCCGTCAATTCCACCATCGCCGGTTTGGCCGATTCGTTCGCCGGCGTCGCGTCTGGAGCCCCCGTACCCCATTTTTACTAACAACTCCACAACGAGTTGCTCAAAAAAGGTCGGTGAGCAGGACAAAATACGGGCCAATAGCTCTTGCGCGAGTTGTTCACGCAGTCCTTGGTATGCAAGCTCAATCGCTTCTTCCGGGGTCGTAGTCACCATTGAAAGATCGGCCGCTTGAACTTGTTCGCTCTTGGGTTTGGAGGCGTCTCGGAATGTGATGAACTCGGGCCACTGCTCGAGGTATTTCACGTCGATACGGGAAGGGTTGCGGACAAGTACCTCCCTTCCTCGTTCCGTGATATTGAATATTGCGCGCTTGGGAGAATCCAGTAGCCCTGCCTTCTTCAAGTAAGTCCGGGCCCAGCCAATCCGATTTCGAAAAATAGCCTGCTGCCCGCTGGGCAATAGTTCGGCCCGCTCAGAAGCAGACAAATTGAAGGATGCAGCGAGCGCATCTTCAGCCTCCCGCAACGAATGTTCCTTGCCATCTCCCAAAAATCGGAGAAACGGCAGCATACACGTTTGATAGTCGGGAATAGCCATGAATGATGTGAGGAAAGTCCGTTATCGACGACCGATTTTAACGCACCATGTCAGATTGCTATTGCATAAAGGAAAATTTCTATTCGCGTTAGCTGACTGCGAGCTCAGCCACTTTCAATCACGTCATATTTCATGACGTATATCGTTTGGTCCTCGACTCATGGCAAGCAATCTCTATACGTCTATAACGTAAAAAGCCCGCCGAAGCGAGCTTTTATCCATACTCAAGGTGACCTCCAGCGACCCATGCTATCTGCGTGGTGTCCCTGGCCAGGGTCAGTCGACAACCCATGCTATCTGCATGGTGCTCTCTCAGCCTGGACTGGTCACATTGCCGATCGGCGAGGGCGCATTACCGCTGCGCGCCGACGGGAGAACTGTTGCGGTGACTGCGCGCTGCAGTCACCCTGCTGATTAGACCGGACGGATGTTGCTGGCCTTCTCGCCTTTCGGGCCAGTACCACGCTCGAACGAGACGCGCTGGTTTTCCGACAGGCTCTTGAAACCTTCCGACTGAATGTCTTGAAAATGGGCGAACAAGTCAGCGCCACCACCATCGGGGGTGATAAAGCCGAAACCCTTGGAGTCATTGAACCACTTTACTGTGCCAGTTTGAACACTCATGTTATTTCCTTGTTAAAAATGAAGGACGAAGTCCCGAAACGCACGCGAAACCAAGAAAGATGTAACCGAGGGAATTCAAACAGGAATGACTCTGAGGGGAGTAAAACAGGAGAGAGACCAACAATGACTACGACTTGATGCAAGTGCAAGGCTGAATATACAGGACAAGGCGAGAATAGGCCAGGCTTATTTTCATCATCCGAAAAATAAGTTCCGTATCAGCGGCATTCGCGTGCCGCGATAAGTGGCAACTCAGTTGGCCTACTGATAGGTATAGGTCGCAGCGGGAGAACGCGGCAACAATTGCGCGACCGCGTCACGCAGGCGCTGTTCACTGCGCCGGGTGCGGGCTACGTTGCCGGAAGTAGTGAGTTCCAGATCGCGAAAATACAGCCGCACCGTCTTGTCCGCAGCCAGCAGGTCGAGCCGGTGCGCATGCTCGTGATCCAGATCGTCGCCAATCTGCCAAGCGCATTCGTCAATCACTACGCCCTGTTTCAAGGCAATGGCGCGTGCTTTTTCCGAAAGGATCTCGGCACCCGCCATCCGCTCGATTTTCATGCTGCTGTCCTTGTTGTGCTGCTGGCCGCCGCTTTAGAAGCGGCGGCGCTGCGGTCCCCTGCTGACCGCGCCCCGATTTTCGATATGGCGAAACGTAATGCGGCCCTTGCTCAAATCATAGGGCGATAATTCCAGGGTCACCTTGTCGCCGGCCAAAATACGGATGTGGTGCTGGCGCATTTTGCCGGAGGTATAGGCGATCAATTGGTGTCCGTTGTCGAGGTCGACGCGAAAACGGGAATCCGGCAGCACTTCAGCCACCTTGCCATCCATTTCAAGCAGTTCTTCTTTAGCCATATTCCATTTCTAGGTAACGGATTGCGCTTGCCGTGGCAAGCCGCAGCAAGCTGAACGTGACGTCAGCCTGCCGCCAATCCGGTGAAGGACAAACCCGCCACGAGAAGCGGGTACGATCTCGTGCTCATCAAAGCGCCTGGTCCGGCCGGCACGGGCAAAGGAATCTGCCGAGGCGGCGCATGGCGCGCCTCATTGCACGAGGGCAAATATCGGAAATCGCCGGCAAGTATGCAGTACCGCGCGCACGCCAAAGACGGCGAAAAATCGGAGGGTTGACGAACCGACAGACGAGGAACAATCTGTCCCGCGACGGCACATCATACTGCATAAGCGGGATTGGTGATCAAACGGGTGCTGTCGCGACCATTCCCAGCCTGTGCGCCATGCCCGGAAAATCGGCGCCGATGGACGACAGCACAGCCTCAACTAGGTTGTACCCTGCCCTGTTAGCGCGTGTCATCACGCTTCTGACTGGTCCGCGCTATCGCTATCCGCGCCCAGTAATTGCTGCGCCGTCGCCGCCGGCAACGCCTCCACCGACTTCAGGGTGCGCGTCATCGCACGGGAACGGGTTTCGGCCCGTTCGATATTGCGTGCCGCGGTTTCCAGGGTGGCGCGGGTCTTGGCCAGCACATCGCCAAACTTGCCAAACTCGGTCTTGACCGCACCCAGCACCTGCCACACTTCGGACGAGCGTTTTTCCAGCGCCAACGTGCGGAAGCCCATCTGCAGGCTGTTCAACAACGCCGACAAGGTCGAGGGACCGGCAATGCTGACCCGATGCAGACGCTGCAGCTCGTCGGCCAAGCCGGGGCGGCGCATGACTTCGGCGTACAGCCCTTCGGTCGGCAGGAACAGGATGGCGAAATCGGTGGTCAGCGGTGGCGACAGGTATTTTTCGGCGATGGTTTTCGCTTCCAGCCGTACCGCACGCTCCAGTTCGCGCCCGGCTGCGGCGACACCCTCGGCGTCGGCGCGCTCGGCGGCTTCCGACAGGCGCTCGTATTGCTCTTTCGGGAACTTGGCGTCGATCGGCATCCACACCGCGCGCTGGCCGTCACCGTTGCCGGGCAGCTTGATCGCGAATTCAACCCGAGCGCCGCTGCCGGGAATGGTTTCGACGTTCTTGGCATATTGATCGGTGGTCAGCATCTGCTCCAGCAGCATTTCGAGTTGCACCTCACCCCAGGTGCCGCGCGTCTTGACGTTGGTCAGCACCCGTTTCAGGTCGCCGACGCCGATTGCCAGCTGCTGCATCTCGCCCAGGCCCTGATGCACCTTGTCGAGGCGATCGGAGACCAGCTTGAACGATTCGCCCAGCCGCTGCTCCAGCGTCGCGTGCAGTTTTTCATCCACCGTCTTGCGCATTTCTTCCAGCCGCAGGCCATTGTCCTGCTGCAGGTCGCGGATCTTCGCTTCCAGCGTGGCACGCACTTCGGCCATGCGCTGCGCGTTCGATTCGGTCAGCGTATTCAAGCTCAGGTTCAGCGTGTCACCAAAGCTCTTCAAGGATACTGCCTGCTCTTCACGCGCCGCCTGCGCTTGCAAGCTCATGCTTTGCCGCATACTCTCCAGTTGCTGGGTATTGGTTGCGTTCAGCTTGACCAGTTGCTGGGCGAAGCCGTCGATCTGGTTGTTTTGCACGGTGGCGACGCTGGTCAACTGCACCGCCAGCGTCTGCTGGAATTGCGTGAAATTGCCGCCCAGCTCCTGCCGCGCCGCCTGCTGCTGCGCCCTCATTTCCCGCTCCAGCCGCTCGCCGCTGTCCTGTTGCTGGCGCTGCAGGTCGCTTTGCAAACGTTGCAGCAATGCAGGCAAATCACCG
>DATJCV010000032.1:0-4477 GCA_035497775.1 Burkholderiaceae bacterium
GCGCGCCCTGCCGGCCACGCTGGTGCTGTATGAAGCGCCGCACCGCATCGTCGACACCGTGGCGGCACTGGCGGCCGCCTTCGACGGCGCGCGCCGGATCGTGTTCGCGCGCGAACTCTCGAAGCTGTTCGAAGAAATTCATCGCTGTCCGCTGGCTGAAGCCGGCACTTGGCTGGCGGCCGATGCCAACCGGCAAAAAGGCGAATTCGTGCTGCTGGTGGAAGGCGCACCGGCCGCCGGCGACGCCGAAGCCGCCGAGGCCGAACGCATCCTGCGCATCCTGCTGGCCGAATGCACGGTCAGCCAGGCAGCGGCGCTGACCGCGCAAATTACCGGCCAGAAAAAAAATGCGCTGTATCAGCGCGCGCTGCAAATCAAGACGAATTAAGAAGTCGGCGCCGCGCTCCCCGCGGCGCTTTTTCGTTCAGGAAACACAAAAAGCTACGCGGCTCATGCGAAACGACGCTGCGCCATCGTACTTCCGCGTGTTTTGACTGAGAACCTGATGGTATTTTTCCGCCAAATACGTTTTGTGTTGAGGCGGAAACGGAATGGCGAGGAAGCATTACCCAAGCGATATCAGCCGAGAACCATTTGCGTTGCTTCAGCCATTATTGGAAGGATCGAGGAAGAAGACGGCGCCGGGGAAGTGGAATCTGGAATCTGTCTGACATTTTTTGCGCGATCCTGTATTTGCTGAAGAATACGGCGACCTGGCGCGCCTTGCCAGGCGATTTCCATCCCCAGTACGGTGCGCGACTACTTCGATCATTGGAGCAAAGTTCCCGAGGGGGGAACGGCAAGCCTGCTGGCGCGGGTTGGGAAACAGGTCGCGCCGGGCCAGGTGCTGGCTGAGATATTGCCGGCCGCGCCAGCCCAGCCGAAATCCGCCTGGACTATATACTCCTGATTAATGCCATTGATTTCAGCTGCCACACGGTCGATTTACCAGCATACTCCATTCAAATTGCCGAACAGAGTGGCGAAATCGCGGCGCCCCCAACCGGAAGCCGTGCTTACCCCAGCTTGCTGGTATCGAACAAAGTGGGCAGGCGCTGCGCAACGCGATCTGGCCTGCGATCCGGTCGAGTGCCCGGTCGATGGCGTAGCGCCAGCAGGCTCCCGCGCCTAGCGGCGAGTACCCAGCGCCGCCCGGTCTGCCTTGCGCTGCCTTTCTACACGAGCAGCCGATGCTGTTACGTCAATTCTTCCGCCATGTAGGATTGAACCCGGTTACGACCGTTTTCCTTCGCCTGATACATGGCTTGGTCCGCGCATTGCATCAGCTCCGCTTCATCCTCGGCATGTTTGGGGTAGGCCGCAACGCCGACGCTGCCAGAGATATGCAACGTATGGCCTCCGATCTCAAAAGGCCTGTTTAATTCGGCGAGAATAGTCTCCGCCACGGCTATTGCATCAGCCTCGGCACTAATGCGCGGCAACAATACAACAAACTCATCGCCGCCGATGCGAGCGACTGTATCAGAGCCGCGTAGCACACCACGCACGCGTGACGCGACGGCTATGAGCAATAAGTCTCCGACCCCGTGGCCGTAGGTATCGTTGACCGGCTTGAATTTATCGAGGTCGAAGTAAATAACCGCCAACGTCGTATTGTCGCGTTTTGCCCTGAGCAGCGCTTGCCGCAGACGGTCTCCAAACAACACGCGATTGGGCAAGTCGGTCAATGCATCGTGCTGCGCAAGATGCTCGATCAGCTTTTCCCTGGACTTGCGCTCGCCAATGTCGCCATAGGTGCCGACCATGCGCAATGGCTGCCCATCCTTCGACCGCTTTACCACCATGCCACGCGCGAGTACCCATTTGCATGAGCCGTCTCGCTCCAGCGTACGGTGTTCGATCAGATAAGCCGGAGTCTCTCCCTTGATATGCGAAAGCAGGGTGGCGCGCACCGCCGCCACATCCTCCGGGTGGACCAGTACATTGAGTCCTTCCGGCATGCTGGGAACGACTTGCTCGCCAATCCGAAGGATTTCCCTGGCGCGCTTTGAAAGCCGCAAGGCTGGCTGCCGAGAATCCCAATCCCATACTCCGTCGCCTGAACCTTCGACCGCCAATCTCAAGCGCGCTTCGCTTTCGCCCAGAACTTCAGCAGCTCTCGCACGTTGCCTTGCTTCCGCCAATAGCAGATATCCAATCACGGCAAGCAGTGCAGAAATACTGATGCCACCCCAAATATATGCCTGCTGCTCGCTACTGTACCGTTTGGAAATGGCCATTACTGATTGACCGACCATCACAACGAGTCCGTATTGCGGCAACGTGCGCCATGCATAGACACGTTCCATGCCATCGACGTACGATACCCGCTGGTAAAATCCGCTGCTCAATGAATTCACATTCAGGAATTGACCGCCCGGCAAGACTTGTCCCATGCCTCTACCCTCGTCCTGATGCGGCGAGCGGGCTAGGATGGTCCCGCCCTCCCGCACCAAAGTAACTACCGCGTCTTCACCAAGGTTTATCTGCTTATAGAATCTTGAAAAGTAGCTCGGCGCGACAGATATGACGATTACCCCATCGAATCGCCCATCCGGGGTGTACACGGGGCGCGTGAACTGGGTCGACCATTGTTTCGAAATCCGTCCCAACAACGGTTTGCTGATGAACAGCTTGTCCTCTCGGCGGCTTTGATGTACGCGGATATGTTCACGGTCGCTCACGTCAATGGGTTTCACCGATGGATCAACGCTAGAAAATGCCACCCTTCCAGCGGCATCCACAATGGATACATGAAAAGAGATATTGCCGTGAAGGTGACGCTGCACGATGTGCACAATATTTCGGAAACTTGCACGATCTTGCACCCAATTGGCTCTAAGCCCGATGAGCGAAAGATCAATCATGTTGACGGATGAATTCACCTCTTCGGCAAAGGCATGGGCGAGATTGCTGATCTCCAGCTTGCTCTCCTGTTCAGCCATGCCGTGAAGACGCTGTAGTCCAAACGCTACCAGGCCCCAGGTAATGGATAGAGCAACCAGAAGAAATATCGCAAGTTGCCAGCCCATCCCTAAACGACCGTATGCCTGATACACCCTATCCATGTACCGTTGAGCTGATTTAGGGGTGTCCATGGTCTTTCCTTGGCGTGCCTTGCGCACTATTTTGTTAATCCAGCAGCGAACTTGCCGCGTTTAGAGATGCAGCTACCCCGGTACCGCTTGTGGTTAAGCGGTGAAGGCACTTATTGATTCAGAGGAAAATGATTCAGAAAATTAAAGGGAATCAACCATACTGCAGGAGGGGAGGAGGAGATCCGTTAGGCTTTAACTGCCAAACCGGCAATCAATGTTCTTATGACAATTTGTTGCAAAAGATAAATCTTAATTGACCAAGATCAAATTTGCAAGCCGTTGAAACATAGGGAATTCAAGTGTCTTCCCAATAGAACTACCCTGGAAGGGGACAAAAAGACCTGCCAAATTTTCAGAGGCCGCCGCTAGGAAATGGCGGCAGACGATGGCTGTCTGCAGAATCCGCTTATCTGATTCGAGGTTCCTCCGCAACCTCACCATGTGCCCCTGGCGCTTTGATGAGTTGCCGCGGTATACGAGAAAGCTGATTGCAGCGATGACGGGTAGACCGTCATTCTTTATCCCGAATCCTGAAATCACTGTTTTAGAGAGCACGGCCGCTCCCTAAAAATCGCTAATGCGTTATCACACAACCTCAGGCGCTTTTTGCCGTTCATCACCCTCTGAATCTCCGCTTCTGAGAAAGAGGTTCCAAAGGAACTCTTTCTTACCAGGTACGCGTCCGTCCCTAGCCTGTCGTTTCGATTCCAGCAGTTGCTGCGCATGAAGCCCATGACAGACTTATTCTTTCTGATCATCCCCGCTCCGGCCGCAGGCGCATGAAGGCCGCGATCGCCGCCAGCGAAAGCAGTGCGGCCAGAACGAAAACCGCTGTCGGATGCGCCAGCCACAAGACGCCGGCGATGAGCGAGGCTGGCAGGTAGAGGATGCCGGTCACCGAGTTGTAGACGCCGATCGCGGTCGCGCGCCGTGCCGGTTCGAGATCGGCGATCAAGGCCTTGCTTTGCGCTTCGTCGATCGCATAGAACACGCCATACAGCGCGAACAGGCAGACGATCTGCCAGCGAGCCGTGGCGAAGGCGAAGCCGAGGCTCATGCAAAGATAGACTAGGTAGCTCAGCAGCACCACGCGGCTGCGCCCGACCATGTCGCCCAGCTTGCCGGCCAGCGGCGCCGCCAGCACGCAGGTGACGTTGAACCAGGCATACAGCAACACCACGTCTTTCACCGCGAAGCCGACACTGTAGGCGCGCAACAGCAAAAAACCGAAACTGAAATAGGCCAGGGAAAAAATGCCTGCTGCGACCAGGTAACGCTTGAAACCGGCACCCAATGTATGCCACGCGGCAAAGAGATTGGCGCGCTGGCGCTGCGGCGCCGGCTGGTCCCGGATCTGGCCAAGAAACAGGACGCTCAGC
>DATJCV010000033.1:0-4523 GCA_035497775.1 Burkholderiaceae bacterium
CAGGCGCTTGCGCGCGCGCTCGTCGGGAATGCCGGTATACATCGGATCGAACTCCAGCAGCGGGTCGCCGGGAAAGTACATCTGCGTGATCAGGCGCGTGGCGAAGGCGCGGCCGAACAATGAAAAATGAATGTGCGCTGGACGCCAGGCATTGTAATGATTGCGCCACGGATAAGAGCCGGGCTTGATCGTCAGGAAGCGGTAGCGTCCCTGATCATCGGTCAGGGCGGCCGCCGCCGCTGAAGTTGGGGTCGAGCGGCGCGTCATGATTGTCGTTTTTGTGTAGGTAGCGGCCGGCGGCATTCGCTTGCCAGATTTCAACCAGCGAATTGGCTACCGGCCGGCCGTTTTCATCCAGCACGCGGCCGCTGACGATGATGCGCTCGCCCAGCGGGTCGCCGCCATGTTGATGCGTGAGATCACTGTCGCTGGCCTGGATGTCGTCATGTCCAAACACCGGCCCGGTGATTTCCGATAGCGTCTGCGGCAGCAGGATCAGCGGCTTGCCGGGCGCGCGCTTGATGGTTGATGCATATGGCGGGTACAGATAATCAGGCTGCCCGCCCGGCAATGGACGGCGATACTGCGCTAGCTCGGACATCATGGCCTCCCAGGTGGCGAGCGAGGGCGAGCATACCCGCCCTGACCGCTCATCAATCGCTGAACATCATACGCGTTCAATCACCAGTGCGATGCCCTGGCCGACGCCGATGCACATCGTGCACAGCGCGTAACGGCCGCCGGTACGCTGCAACTGGTACATCGCGGTAGTCACCAGCCGCGCTCCGCTCATGCCGAGCGGATGGCCGAGCGCGATCGCGCCGCCGTTCGGGTTGACGCGCGGATCATCGTCGGCCACGCCCAGCATGCGCAGCACCGCCAGCCCCTGCGCAGCAAACGCTTCGTTGAGCTCGATCACATCCATCTGCTCGATCGTCAGGCCCAGTTGCCGCAGCAGCTTCTGCGAAGCCGGCGCCGGGCCGATACCCATCACGCGCGGTGCGACACCGGCGGTTGCCATGCCGACGATGCGCGCCTTCGGCGTCAGGCCATGACGCCTGGCATCCTCCTCGCTGGCCAGCAGCAGCGCGCAAGCGCCGTCGTTGACGCCAGAGGCATTACCGGCGGTGACCGTGCCATCCGGCCGCACGATGGCTTTCAGCTTTGCCAGCGCGTCCAGGCTGGTGGCGCGCGGGTGTTCGTCCTGCGTCACGCTAACCGGATCGCCCTTCTTTTGCGGAATCACGACCGGCGTGATTTCCTGCGCCAGCGTGCCATTTTGTTGAGCGGCGGCGGCCTTGTTCTGGCTGGCGACCGCAAACAGGTCCTGGTCGGCGCGGCTGACCTGATAATCGTCGGCGACGTTTTCCGCCGTTTCCGGCATCGAATCGACACCGTAGCGTTCCTTCATCAGGCGGTTGACGAAACGCCAGCCGATAGTGGTGTCGTAAATCGCGGCATTGCGCGAAAAGGCGCTGTCGGCCTTGCCCATCACGAACGGCGCGCGCGTCATCGATTCGACGCCACCGGCGATCATCAGCCCGGTTTCGCCCGACTTGATGGCGCGCGCGGCGCTGCCGACCGCATCCATGCCGGAGCCGCACAGGCGGTTGATGGTGGCGCCGCCGATTTCCTGGGGCAGGCCGGCCAGCAGCAAGGCCATGCGCGCGACGTTGCGGTTGTCTTCGCCGGCCTGGTTGGCGCAGCCGTAGATCACGTCCTGCACGGCCGCCCAGTCGACGCCGGGATTGCGCTCGACCAGCGCGCGCAACGGGATGGCGCCGAGGTCATCGGCGCGCACGTCTTTCAGCATGCCGCCATAGCGGCCGATGGGAGTGCGGATGGCGTCACAGATAAATGCTTGGTTCATGGTTCTGATTTCTCTTGGTGATGAAAAAAATTTATTATCCGGCATGCGCCGGCGGTGAATAGATCAGCGGCACCCCGGTCAGGCGCTGCAGTTCGTCGAACGAAATGTCGGCCACGATCTCGCGCAGCACCAGGCCGTCGGACGTCACGTCCAGCACAGCCAGGTCGGTATAGATGTGGTTGACACAGCCGATGCCGGTCAGCGGATAACTGCATTGCGCAACGATCTTGCTCTCGCCGCTCCTGGTCAAATGTTCCATCATCACGAACACCTGGCGCGCGCCGACGGCCAGGTCCATCGCGCCGCCGACCGCCGGAATCGCATCCGGCGCGCCGGTGTGCCAGTTCGCCAGGTCGCCCGCGACCGACACCTGGAACGCACCCAGTACGCAAATATCGAGATGGCCGCCGCGCATCATCGCAAACGAATCGGCGTGATGGAAATAGGCGCCACCGGCCAGCAGCGTCACCGGCTGTTTGCCGGCATTGATCAGGTCTTCGTCCTCCTGCCCCGGCGCCGGAGCCGGGCCCATGCCGAGCAAGCCGTTTTCGCTGTGCAGGATGATCTCGCGGTCGGCCGGCAGGTAGTTGGACACCTTGGTCGGCAGACCGATGCCGAGGTTGACGTAGGCGCCTCCCGGGATGTCGCGCGCGACGCGCTCGGCAATCTGCTCGCGGGTCAGGCGTTTCATCGCATCTCCTTCAGCTGCGCCGCTTCCGGCACCACGCGCTGCACGAAAATTCCCGGGGTCACGATCGCCTCCGGGTCCAGGCTGCCCAGTTCCACCACCTCGGCCACCTGCGCGATCGCGCACTTGGCCGCCATCGCCATGATCGGGCCGAAGTTGCGCGCGCTCTTCCGATACACCAGGTTGCCCCAGCGGTCGCCGCGCTGCGCCTTGATCAGCGCGAAGTCGGCGTGGATCGGTTTTTCGAACACGTAGTGCTTGCCGTCGATTTCCCGGGTTTCCTTGCCTTCAGCCAGTAGGGTGCCATAGCCGGTCGGCGTGAAGAAGCCGCCGATGCCGGCGCCGGCGGCACGAATGCGTTCGGCCAGGTTGCCTTGCGGCGTCAGTTCCAACTCGATCTCGCCGGCATGAAACAGCGCGTCGAACACATAGGAGTCGGTCTGGCGCGGAAACGAGCAAATGATTTTTCTGACCCGCCTTGCCTTCAAGAGCGCGGCCACGCCGGTCTCGCCATTGCCGGCGTTGTTGTTGACGATGGTCAGGTCGCGCGCGCCCTGCTCGATCAAGGCATTGATCAACGCCAGCGGCATGCCGGCATTGCCGAAGCCGCCAATCATCACGGTCGCGCCGTCATGCACGTCGGACACCGCTGACTGCAGCGATTCAGAAATTTTGTTGATCACCTTGCTCCCTGTTTGCCACTGGTGGGGTTTGCGGAAGGCCGGGACAAGCCCCAGCCGCCGAGGCTCTTGTAACCAGCTTGCGGCTCGCCGACAAGTGTGCGATATTCGCACTAATGTCTGTTTATAGAACAACGTAAGTGTAGCCAGAACGGCTGCCAGCCGTCAAGGAGCGCGCCACCAGGCACATCAGTGCGCTTATTTTTCCCGGATAAACCAATGACCGATACCGCCCATGCCAGCGCCAACCGTAAAAAAAACCTCAGTATCGCCGAGGAAATCGATGCCCTGACCGACCCCAGCTTCATGACCTCCCTGGCGCGCGGGCTGGCGGTGGTGCGCGCCTTCGGCGATCAGCGCCGCAGCCTGACGATAGCCCAGATCAGCCACAAGACCGGCATTCCGCGGGCCGCGGTGCGGCGTTGCCTGCATACGCTGCGCCAACTCGGTTATGCCGATTCGGAAGCCAACAATTTTTCCCTGACGCCCAAGATCCTGACACTTGGCTATTCGTACCTGTCGTCGACGCCGCTGGCGGTATCGGCGCAGCCATGCCTGAACGAGATCAGCCGCACCTTGCACGAATCCTCATCGATCGCGGTGCTGGATGGCGGCGAAGTGCTGTACGTCGCGCGCGCCGCCACCAGCCGCATCATGTCGATCGCGTTGAACGCAGGCAGTCGCCTTCCGGCTTATTGCACCTCGCTGGGACGTGTGATGCTGGCCCATCTGCCACCGGAAGAGCTGCAAGCCTATCTGGATCAGGTCGAGTTGAAGGCGTTCACCGAACGCACCGTGGTATCGGCCAAGCGCCTGCGGGAAATCCTGGCGACCATACGCCAGGCCGGATATGCCATCGTCGAGGAAGAGCTGGAAGCCGGGCTGCGTTCGATCGCGGTGCCGGTGCGCGGCGCCTCCGGCCGCGTGGTGGCGGCGCTGAACGTCGGTGCCCAGGCGGGGCGCGTAAGCCGGGCACAGATGGAAGAACAGTTCTTGCCGGCGCTGTTGCGCGGCGCGCAGGAGTTGGCGGCGCTGTTGCCGTAGGTTGCTCAGGGAGCGGCGTGGCCCGCCAGAATTTTTCTTATAAAACCATATGCTCCAACGGTATGGGCGAGCCGCTTACTTCTACCTTGGTTAGGTCGATCCAACCTGCAAGGCATAAGCCCACCGTAAGACTCGGCCAAGGAATCAGAGCCGGAAGCCGCCTTGCACATTTTCGCCTTGTTGGGTGTTGCGGATGGTGGCATTACCCACACTCAGCAGGGATACCTCCATGGAAGAGGTG
>DATJCV010000034.1:0-29485 GCA_035497775.1 Burkholderiaceae bacterium
GAAGACATATATCGCGATCAGCGGTATGCCGCCCAGGTCCAGCTGCGAGGCAAACAGCGTGATGATCGGTGGCATCAGCAGGAACAGGCCAAGGAGCGGCAATACCACGGCGGCATCGGAAGCCCGGCCCGAATGGAGAGTACGGCTTTTCATCGGCTCAGGGGTGGCACAGGCGGCCGACCTGTTCAATGATCTCGCGGTTGGAAAACGGCTTGGTGATGAAGGCGTCGGCGCCGATTTCTTCTGCCAGTTGGCGATCGTGTGCCTGCCCCTTGGCAGTCAGGATGACGACCGGTAGCGACTTCAGGAATGGGTCGGTCTTGATCAGCTTGAGTATTTCAAAACCGTTCAGCCTGGGCAGCATGACGTCGAGGATCATGATGTCCGGCGGATCGCTGCGCAGACGTCGGACTGCGGCTTCGCCGTCCAGTACCGAGGTTACCTGGTAGCCGGCCCGCTGCAGGATGAATGTCAGTGATTCGACGATGTTGGGTTCGTCTTCCGTGATCAGGACCCGGGTAGTCATGACTGTCTCCCTGTATCGTTGCGAGCTTGGCGGCCGCAACTTGTTCTGTGCGCGAGTTTAACACCATGGATTTGACTGCCGGCACCGCCTGCTGTCAGGTATTGATGATCGGATCTTCTTCGCGCGCGCCGCAATCGCGCCGTACGCACAGGCGGCAGGTGGGCCCGACCGGGACTGTCGGCGCCGAAGATGACAGGTCGAGGCCGTCGCCGTAGACGATCCTGTCGGCGTACAGGGATTCGCAGATCAGCATGATCGAAATCAGGTGCTTGGGTGCGGAAAACGACGGTAATTGCTTGGTTATTGCGCGTGCCACGAAAAAATACCGGTCGCCATCGGGAAATTCGGCTAATTGGCGCACCATGGTGCCGGGCGTCTGGAATGCTCGATACACCGCCCACAGCGGGCAGGCATTGCCGTAGCGCGGCAGTGACATGTAGGGCAGCGGCAAGCGTTTGGTGACATAGCCGGCCGGATCCGAACGCATGAAGCCAAACCGCACGCCCTCCATGCCGGGCTTGCGCAGCGTAACCAGGCGATGGCATACCTGTTCGAAGCTGGCACCAAAGCGGTGGCACAGATAGTCGATGTCGTAGCGCGCGGCCACTGCGCTCTGCTGGAAAGCGGCGTAGGGCATCAGGATGGCGCCGGCGACGTAGGACAACAGGGCACGTTCGGCACGGCGGCGGGCAGCGCCCGTGATCAGCAATGGTGACACCTCGACAGTAGCGGCGACCAATGCCGCGCACTCCAGTTGCGCCACCATTTTCGCGAGTTCGAAGCGGCGCGTGGCCGGCGGTGCGGTGTCCAGCATCGTCAGCACACGCTCGGTGGTGTCGAAGCGCACGTAGCTCTGGACGCCGACCGCGTTTTGTTCCAATGCCGGCGCGATCTCGATGCGCACTGCATGCTGCTGTTGCAGATAGTCGATCATTGCGCTTTCGACCCGCCCCGTGGCGATGCCGCTGGTAGTGCGTATGTTGTCGGCTGCCTGTTCCAGCGCCGGGAAATAATTTTCATGCTCCTGGATGAAATCGTCCACCTCTTCTATCGGCGTCACGGAGCGGGTGGACGAGTGGGCGCGGTCGAAAAATGCCGCCAGCGCCTGTGCCACGTCCGACAAGCGATTGCTTTCCGAGGCGATGATCGATAAAAATCGTTGCTGCTGTTGCGGCTCTAGCTCATGGATGTTTTCCAGGATCTCGGACGAAGAGCGAATCGCCGCGACGTTGGTCAGCATGATATGGATGGCATCGCGCAGAAACGGATCCTGATTCAGGCGGTCGGAGAGTGCGGTCACCGCTTCGTTGCGGTCATGGTATGCGCGGTGCAGCATAACCAGCGCATGCGCCCATTGCGGATATTGGCTGGCGAAGTCACCGGCATCCGCCGGATCGAGCGGCACGCGGCCCAGGATCGCTGCGCCGCTCAATTCGGTCAAATCGTTGACCAGGCGCCGCTCTGTGGCGCCGTCGAACAAATCAACCGCCACGCCTAGCTCATCGGCGATTTGCTTGAGCAGCTTGCCGCCGATATTACGCTTGTTCGCCTCGATCAAATTCAGATAGGAGGCGGAGATTCCGAGTCGCGCCGACAGGCCGGCCTGGGTCATGCCGAGTGCCTTGCGCTTGTCGCGTATCTTGAAACCGATCGTGCTACGTGGCATGTCTATGCTCTCTATTAAGTCTTTTTTGCTGCATTGCAATGTCAAACATTGACAATATAAATTTATTTCTATTTAAATATTTACAAAATTGTCCTTATGAGTCAATGACTTATTGCGGGTTTAACTGTCCCGTGCAATTCTGTTGACTCGAATAAAACAATTCGACCGCTGTTGAGGGCGACCCTGGCCGCCGCGATCCAAATTAACCGATTCGGAGGGACACAATGGAAGATAACAATCGACGCAAGGTGCTCAAGGGCATGACCGCAGTGGGCGCTGGTATTGCTGCACCATCCTTTTTCATCAAGAACGCCTGGGCGGAAGATTTCCGCAACAATCCGGAGAAGCTGAAGTCGGTCAAGTTCGGTTGGACCGTGCCGCAAACCGGGGCCTATGCCGACGAAGGCGCAGATGAGCTGCGGGCGTTCCAGCTGGCCGTCAAGCACCTGAACGGCGAAGGCGATGGCGGCATGATCAAGACCATGAAGCCCTTGCACCTGAAAGGCAATGGCGTATTGGGCAAGAAAGTCGAGTATGTGACCGGCGATACGCAAACCAAGACCGATGCGGCGCGTGCTACCGCCAAGCGCATGATCGAGAAGGACGGCATCATCATGTTCTCCGGCTGCTCCTCGTCGGCGGTGGCGGTGGCGATGCAATCGCTGGCGCAGGAAATGGGTGTCATCAACATGTGCGGCCTTAGCCACTCGAACGACACCACCGGCAAGGACAAGCGTCGCTACGGCTTCCGCCACTTCTTCAACGCCTACATGTCAGGACGCGCGCTGGGACCGATACTCGGCAAGGAATTCGGCAACGAGCGGCGCGCCTACCACCTGACCGCCGACTATACCTGGGGCTGGACGCAGGAGGAGTCGATGAAACATTCGACCGAGGCGCTGGGCTGGAAAACCGTCGCGGCAGTACGCACGCCGCTCGGTTCAGGCGATTTTTCACAGTACCTGACCCCCGTGCTGAACTCCGGCGCCGACGTGCTGATCCTGAATCACTACGGCAAGGACATGATCAATTCGCTGACGCAAGCGGTGCAGTTCGGTATGCGCGACAAATCGGTCAACGGCAAGAAATTCGAGATCGTCGTGCCACTGTTCTCCGAATTGATGGCGCAAGGCGCAGGCGATGCCATCAAGGGCATCCTCGGCACCTCGAACTGGGACTGGAAGCTGCCGGATGCCGGTACCCAGGCCTTCGCCAAGTCGTTCGGTCAGGAATACGGCTTCCCGCCATCCCAGGCCGCGCACACCTGCTACGTGCAGGCGCTGCTGTACGCCAACGCGGTCGAAATGGCCGGCACCTTCTACCCGCCGGAAGTCATCAAGAAGCTCGAGGGCTTCAAGTTCGACGGCATGGGCAACGGCCCAACCGAGTACCGTGCCGACGATCACCAGTGCTTCAAGGACGTACTGGTGGTGCGCGGCAAGGAGAAGCCGAAAAACAAGTTTGACCTGCTGCAGGTCGAACACGTCGTGCCGCGCAAGCAGGTCGAGTACGACGCCAAGATTTTCGGCGGCAACCTGGGGCCATACAAGGTCTGATTCACGCCTGTCTCTGATTGCTGGCCGTCCTCCGGGACGGCCAGTTTTTCGCAACAGAATTTCCGGCCCTGGCCCCAATGATTTGATTTAATCGCCGAAGAGCAAAGAACCATGGACGCATTCATCCTGCAATTGCTGAACGGTCTCGACAAGGGCGGCGCGTATGCGTTGATCGCACTTGGACTGACGCTGATTTTCGGCACGCTGGGCGTGGTCAATTTCGCGCATGGCGCGTTCTTCATGCTGGGCGCATTCTGTGCGGTCAGCATGCAGAAGCTGCTGACCATTTCCAAGCATGTAAAAGACGACAGCATCACCTTTTTCGCGACCTATACCGATGTTCCTTACCTGAAGCTATGGTTCGGCGACTTCGGCATGAAACTGATCGACTACTCGGTGCCGCTGTCGATCCTGCTCACCATTCCGATCATGCTGCTGCTTGGGGTCGTGCTGGAGCGCGGCCTGATCCGGCATTTCTACAGGCGCTCGGCTGCCGACCAGATTCTGGTGACGTTCGGCCTGGCGATCGTGCTGCAAGAGGTCATCAAGGCCTATTTCGGCGCCAACCCGATCCCTCAGCCAGCTCCCGAAATCGTGGCCGGCAGTGCCCACATCGGACTCTGGCTCGGCATGGGAGACATGATCACCTATCCCTGGTGGCGGCTGGTGTACTTCTGCTTCTCGGCGTTTGTCATTGCCGCGGTATTTGCGTTTCTGCGCTATACGACCTTCGGCATGGTGGTGCGAGCCGGCATGCGCGATCGCGAAACGGTGGGCCTGTTCGGCATCAATATCGAGCGCCGCTTCACCATCGTATTCGGCATCGCCGTGATCGTCGCCGGCCTGGCCGGCACCATGTACACGCCGATCCTGCCGCCGGATTACCACATGGGGATGGAGTTCCTGGTGCTGTCGTTTGTGGTGGTGGTGGTCGGCGGCATGGGTTCGCTGCCGGGCGCGGTGGCCGCCGGCTTCCTGCTCGGGATCATCCAGTCGTTCGCCTCGATGAATGAAGTCAAGGGTATTCTGCCCGGGATCGATCAGGTGATTGTGTATCTCGTCGCCGTCGTCATTTTGCTGGTCAGACCGCGAGGCTTGCTGGGCCGCGCCGGCCTCATGGAGGATTAGGCATGAATAAGATAATGACCTACCGGCACGACATGATCTTGCTGCTGGGGTTTTCACTGGCAATCCTGACGATGCCGGCCTGGATGAAGCTGTTCGGCGGCGCCTATCCCGACCTGCTGCAGAAATTTGCAATCTACGGCATCTTTGCGATCGGCTTCAACATCCTGTTTGGCCTGACCGGTTATCTGTCGTTTGGCCATGCCGCGTTCCTCGGTGTCGGCTCCTATACCGCGGTCTGGAGCTTCAAGCTGCTGACCATGAACGTGATCCCGGCGATCTTCTTCGGGACCCTGGTTGCGGGGATCTTTGCGCTGATCATCGGCTATGTCAGCTTGCGCCGCTCGGGCATCTACTTTTCGATCCTGACGCTGGCCTTTGCCCAGCTCTGCTACAACCTGGCCTATTCGGTATTGACTCCGATCACCAATGGCGAGACCGGTTTGCTGCTGGCACGTAACGATCCGAGGATCATCGATCGCCTGTTTTTCGAGGCGGCGCCCGGCATCCCATCGACTAACCTGTTTGGCTGGTCGCTGGGCGGCTACAACGGTTTTTATCTGTGTGCGGGCGTGTTGATCGTCGCCTTCTATGTGGCCATGCGGATCACGCGCTCGCCATTCGGGTCGATGCTGCGGGCGATCAGGTCGAATCAAAATCGCTTGCGCTACACCGGCGTCAATACTCGTCCCTACGCACTGGCGGCCTTTGTCATTTCCGGCCTGTTCGCCGGCCTCGCCGGATCATTGCTGGCGGTGACCGACCCCCTGGCCGGCGCGGAGCGGATGCAGTGGACCGCGTCCGGTGAAGTCGTGCTGATGACGATCCTGGGCGGTGTCGGGACGCTGGTGGGGCCGGTGCTGGGTGCCGCCATGATCAAATATCTAGAAAACATCTTCTCGTCATTTAACGCGCAGACCCTGCATGGGGTCTTCGGCTTCCTGCCCGACAGTATTGAAAACGTGGTGGTCTGGGTCACCGGCCTGTTCGTCGGCGACGGCTGGAACCTCACGCTGGGCCTGATGTTCATGGTGCTGGTGGTATTTTTACCGGGCGGCGTGATGGAGGGCGTGCAGCGATTGAGCCGCCTGTTTGGGCGCAAGCGCGGGGTCGTGCTGCGGCAGCGCATCGTGCTGAATAGGGGAGTGGAATAATGGATATCCTGCAAGTCAGGAATGTCAGCAAAAGCTTTGCCGGGCTAAAAGCGCTGAATGACGTCAACCTGACCGTGAAGGAAGGCGGCGTGCACGCGATCATCGGTCCTAACGGCGCCGGCAAGTCGACCTTGCTGAACTGCTTCGTCGGCCGTCTGACGCCGGACCTGGGCACCGTGATGTTCGGCGGCCACTCGCTGGTTGGTTTGAAGCCGCACGAAATCAACCAGACGGGCGTGGTACGCGTGTTCCAGACACCGGAAATATTCGGCGACCTCTCCTTGCTGGAAAACGTGATGATCCCGACTTTCGCCCGGCGCGATGGCGCGTTCGCGGTGAATGCGTGGTCGCGTACCGACGCCCAGGCCGAGGTGCGCGAAAAAGCCGAGCACATGCTGCAGGACGTCGGTCTGTTCGGCAAGAAGGACATGATCGCCAACAGCCTGTCGCGCGGCGACAAGCGGCGGCTGGAGTTGGCCATGTGCCTGGTGCAGGACCCCAAGCTGCTGCTGCTGGACGAGCCAACCGCCGGCATGTCGCGCGCCGACACCAACAACACCATCGACCTGCTGCAGCGCATCGGCGACGGCCACGTCACCAAGATCATCATCGAGCATGACATGCATGTCGTGTTTTCGCTGGCCAGCCGCATCAGCGTGCTGGCGCAGGGTACGGTGATTGCCGAGGGCGATCCGATCTCGGTCAAGAACGATCCGCGGGTTCAGGAAGCCTATCTGGGTGGAGCACACATATGACAGCGATTCTGGAAGCAGCCGACGTTCCCGGCACGCGCACGGTGTCGGCAACCGCCGGCGCGCGGCCTTTTTTTTCCTGCCGCGACATGCATTCATATTATGGCGAGAGCTATATTGTGCAAGGCGTTGGCTTCGACGTTCACGAACGTGAGATCGTCGCCTTGCTGGGACGCAACGGCGCCGGCAAGACCTCGACCTTGCGTACCATCGCCCGGCTCGACAACCCCCATCTGCAGCAGGGCGAAATCTGGCTCGACGGCAAGCCGCTACATACGATGTCGGCCTATCAGGCCGCGCGCAACGGCGTTGGCCTGGTGCCGGAAGACCGGCGCATCATTCCCGGCCTGACGGTAGAGGAAAACCTGCAGCTGGCGCAAATCGAACAGCCGCTGGGCTGGTCGATCGAGCGTCTGTATGAGCATTTTCCGCGGCTAGCCGAACGGCGCAAGCAGGATGCCGTCACCATGTCCGGCGGCGAGCAGCAAATGCTGGCGGTGGCGCGAGCGCTGGCGCGCGACGTCAAGCTGCTGCTGCTGGATGAGCCGTATGAAGGTCTGGCGCCGGTGATCGTGCATGAGATTGAAAAAATCCTGGAAGAGGTGAAAAAGCTTGGCTTCACCACCATCATCGTCGAACAGAATGCGATTGCGGCGTTGCACCTGGCTGATCGCGCCATCATCCTCGACATGGGGGAAGTGGTGTTCGACGGCACTGCGCGGGAAGTGATGGATAACGAAGATTTGCGGCAGCAATATCTGGCTATCTGAAGCATGGCGCCGCGCCGTAGCGGGCACAATGATGCGTCATGCCTGAAACGGGGTGGCGTCGATCGCGCTGGGCCGGCCGGCAATCTGGTCCGCCAGTAGTGCCGCGCTGCCGCAGGCGAGGGTCCAGCCGAGCGCGCCATGGCCGACATTCAGATACAGATTCTTCAGCGGCGAACGGCCGATGATCGGCACCCCGGTCGGTGTCGCCGGCCGGAAACCGGCCCATGGCGCCAGTGCCGAGGTTTCAGGCCAGTCGGCGTGAGCCGGAAACAGCTCGCGCACTCCCTGTGTCAGTTCCGCGATCGCGCGCGGCGGGATGCTGCCGTCGCGTCCGACCAGTTCGACCCGGCCGGCGACACGCAAGCGAGCGCCAAGGCGCGCGTAGACGATCTTGCGCGAAAGATCGGTGATCGACACCTGCGGCGCCGATTGCGGGGTCGGGTCCTGCAGCGGGACCGTGATGCTGTAGCCCTTGAGCGGATAGACCGGCAGCGAAAATCCAGCCTGCCGCGCCAACGCCGGACTGCCGGCGCCGAGCGCCAGCACGAAGGCGTCTGCATCCAGTTCCTGCTCAGCGGTACGCACCGATGTCAGGCGGTCGCCTTGCACCAGAAGCGCGGTCACGGTGCTGGAGTGGGCGAAATGGAAATCCGGATGTGCCTGCATCATGCCCAGCAGGCCGCGGCAAAACAGCGCGCAGTCGCCGACTTCTTCACTTTCCGTATACACGCCGCCGGCCCAGCGCCGGCTGCCGGCGGCGAGCGCCGGTTCGATTTCCAGGCAGTGCGCCGCGTCAAGAACGCTTTGGCGGCAGCCGAGGCCGGCCTGAAATGCAACCTGCCGCCGCGCCCCCTCGAGCATTTCGGGCGCATCGAACATCACCAGTTTGCCCGCGGTGCGAAAGGAAAAATCGAACGGCAGCGTGGCGGCCAGTGCGTGCACTTGCTCGCGGCTGAAGAAGGCCAGCTGCAGCAGTTGCACCGTGGTGCGCCGCGCCCGTTGCGAAGTGCAGGCAGCCAGGAATTTAAGCAGCCAGCGCCATTGGGCAGGATCGGCTTGCAGCCGCAAGGTGAGCGGCGAGCTGGTGCTGAACAAATAGTGCGGCCATTGGGTCCAGACGGTTGGGTCGGCCAGCGGCGCCACATACGAGTAACTCAACTGGGCGCCGTTGCCAAAACTGGCGCCGCCACCCGCCTCTGGCAGGGCATCTACCAGCGTCACCTGGTGACCGTCCTGTAGCAGGCGATAGGCCGAGGTAACGCCGATTACCCCCGCGCCGAGTACGCAAATATGCATGTTGACGAATCCCGTATGAAAAAATATCGCGCCGGTGCATGCTGTTGCTGGCGCGCCGATGTGCTGCCGGAATGAGTGGCGGCCAAATTCAAGCCGCGCAACAGTTTTATATCCCGTGTCATTGTGACATTGTGGCCGCGAATCGGGCGCGACATCCGATCGGCGCTGCCAGAGTCGGCTAAAATGTCGCTCGAAGCAAGCCAGACAGCCGCTGGCCGCCGGTGGCGACATCGATGGCGGGAGGAAGGTCCGGACTCCATAGAGCAGGGTGACGGTTAACGGCCGTCCGCTGAAAGCCGCAAGGTATAAGGCGAGGAATAGGGCCACAGAGACGAGCGTATTAAGTTACGGTGAAACGCGGTAACCTCCACCTGGAGCAATTCCAAATAGGCACGCGGTGATGTTGCTCGCGGAGCGTGCGGGTAGGAAGCTTGAGCCGTGGAGTAATTCACGGCCTAGAGGAATGGCTGTCATAACGGGGCGACCCGTCGTAACAGAATCCGGCCTATCGGCTTGCTTCATTTTTATTTCATGTCGGTGCCCATGCGCGTATCCTGTGCGCCGTAGAGTATGCGTCTAAGGCTGATGTTTTTCGCCCGGAATAAGAGTGGTGTATTGGGAGTATGTTGTCCGTTTCAGAGCTGTGACAACCTGTGCGCCGCTGGCGCCAACTGCCGGATCGCGCGCACCAGCACGCTTGATGTGGCTCAACGCCGGCCGTGCGCATCCGGTTAAGGTCGCTAATGGAGCCGGTTGGCCGTGGGATGGAACGCGGCGGACAGAAGCGCCATGGCGATTCTGCGTCGTGCCCCTCCGGCATGTCGAAAATCGCGCCGCGGATCGTTCGCGCTTTCATCCCACGACCAACCGGCTTCGCGTCTGACTGAAGCATCACCGGCTACGGCTAGCCACGGTTGGCGTGCTTGTTCTGTGTCCGATTCGTTTCCATGCTGCGCCACATCCGCTTCGAAGCGCCTGAACTCGCCCCGTTGCCACTATCAAGGTCAGATACCATGAACCTGCACTTAAGCCTCACGCCGCTGATTTCGCTGATCGCGGGCATTTTGATCCTGATCATGCCGCGCTTGTTGAATTTCATCGTGGCGATTTATCTGATCGTGATTGGCCTGGTCGGCATTTTCGGCATCTCCGGCATGCGCTGGTCGGCTTGAGAGCTGCTCCTTGTAGCGTCATGCGCGACATCCCCCGAGTTTAGTCTGAACAGCATACCGACCACTAAACTCGATCGCGATATGCCGACGGCACTCGCCCGGCGTTCTGACTCCTTTCTGATTACATCACGCCGCCGCTTGTGATGCTCGTCGATTATCGCCAGCACTGGTTCCGGCGATATGCTCGATAAGCGACATAGCGCAATCGACTGCGCGAAATTTCTTTGTGCGCGTTTTTCCTATTTTTGGGATATTTCGCAGAAAACACATGTGTTTATGTAATGCAAGACTTTGAGTATGTTTTGTAAGTCCTTAATCTATCAAGAGTTTCACTTTGTTACTTTTTCTGCTTTCTTATGCTAAGTCGTTGACTTTATTCGAATATTTCCCATTTGCACTGTTTTATATTGCTTGACCGGGAATAGACCATCCTCTAAAGTGGGTAATAGTGTGAAAAAGTGCATTTTTGTGGAATTTTTTGCATTTTTCCCGGTCGTTTTTTCGGCCGCAAAACCCAGCTTTTATCGGCAGCAACAGGAGCTTTACAGTGTTTCAGGGCGCGTCAGCATTAAATCTCGATGCCAAGGGCCGGATGTCGATTCCGGCCAAGCATCGCGACGCCTTGCTGACGCGGGATGAGGGCCGAATCACGCTGACTCGTCATCCACACGGCTGTTTGCTGCTGTTTCCGCGCTCTATCTGGGAGACCCACCGTGAACAGATCGCGGCGTGGCCGATGTCGGCACGACCATGGCAACGCATTTTTCTCGGGAATGCGTCTGACGTCGACCTGGACTCCGCCGGCCGCATCCTGATTGCGCCGGAATTGCGTTCTGCCATCGGTCTGGAACGCGAAGTCATGTTGCTGGGCATGGGCAGTCATTTTGAAGTGTGGGATGCCGTGCGACTCGCTGCCAGCGAGGCGCAGGCAGTCGCGGCCGGCATGCCCGACGCGTTGAGCAACTTTTCATTCTGAACGCGGCTGTGACGACCTTGTCAGCGGTGCCGGATGAGCCGCACCGGACCGTGCTGTTGAATGAAGCGGTTGCGGCGCTGGCAATCGAGGGCGCGCGCACTGGCGGCACATATGTTGACGGCACCTTTGGCCGCGGCGGCCACAGCCGGGAAATATTGAAGCAGTTGAGCAAAAGTGGGCGCCTGCTGGCTTTCGACAAGGATCCGCAGGCGGTCGCCGACGCGCAAACCATTGCAGACCCGCGCTTTTCCATCGTGCATGACAGTTTTGCCACGCTGGAAAACGCGCTGACTGCGGCTGGCATCGCGACGGTGGATGGCGTTCTGCTGGATCTCGGGATCTCTTCGCCGCAGGTGGATGAAGCAGAACGAGGTTTCAGCTTTCGGCTGGACGGCCCGCTGGACATGCGGATGGATACGACGCGCGGAATGACCGCTGCTGACTGGCTGGCCAGCGCCAGCGCGCAGCAAATCGAGGAGGTGATACGGGATTATGGGGAAGAACGGTTTGCTTTTCAGATTGCAAAGGCGATTGTTGCTGGCCGGACAGTCGAACCAATTTCGACCACACGACAGCTTGCCCAGCTCGTGGCGCGTACCGTCAAAACCCGCGAGAAAGGCAAGGACCCGGCTACACGCACCTTTCAGGCTATCCGGATTTTCATCAATCAGGAGCTTGAAGACCTTGAGATAGCGCTGGATCAGGCATTTCGGCAATTGACCACACAGGGGAGGCTGGTTGTGATCAGTTTTCATTCGCTGGAAGATCGCATCGTCAAGCGTTTCATGGCGTCCCGGGCGCGTCTGCCGCAACCGGATCGGCGCCTGCCGATTCGTGCCGTCGACTTGCCGCAACCCCAATTGAAGCTGCTGGGGCGTATCAAGCCGTCCGCCAGTGAAATCGCCGCCAATCCGCGCGCCCGTTCGGCCGTCATGCGGATTGCCGAGCGTTTGCCTGGCAATCCGGCGCGGAGCGGCTTGCCGTGAGCGCGCGCCTGCCTTTCATTCTGGCCGTGGCGCTGGTCTTGTGCGCGCTGGCGCTGGTGAATGCGCAATACCAGGCGCGGCAGCTGTTCATCGACCTGGAGCGAGCCCATTCCAGTGCGCGTCAGCTTGAAATCGAATGGGCACAGCTGCAGCTGGATCAGTCCACGCTGGGCAAACACGCCCGTATCGAGGCTAGCGCGATGCGTGATCTGAACATGATCACTCTGACTGCTGCCCGCACCCAGTATTTGACGGCGGGTGCCAAGTGACGCGCGCTTCGTCCCGAATCGCCGGTACCCGCGGGATACCTTTTTCCGCCAGCCCGGTACTGCAGGTGCAACTGCCGGCGTGGCGCTCGCGCATCGTATTGTTCCTGCTGTTCGCAGCCTTTGCCACCTTGATCGGGCGTGCGTTGTTCCTGCAGGGGATATCCACCGATTTCCTGCAAAAGCAGGGCGCATCTCGCTATGCGCGTACGCTCGAGTTGCCGGCCACGCGTGGCAAGATCACCGATCGCAATGGCCACGTGCTGGCATCCTCAGTCCCGGTCAAGGCGATCTGGGCGATACCGGACGACGTGCTGCAGGCAGCGCCGGAAAAATTGCGCCGGTTGGCGGCCTTGTTGGACATGAGCGAGCGCGATTTGCGCAAGAAGCTCGATTCCGATCGCAGCTTCGTGTATCTAAAGCGCCAGGTCGAGCACGAGACGGCCGACCAGATCGTCAAGCTCGGTATCGAGGGTATCCAGACCCGCAAGGAGTACAAGCGCTTCTACCCCGAAGGCGAGGTCATGGCGCACGTGGTGGGCTTTACCAATGTCGAGGATGCGGGGCAGGATGGGATGGAGCTGGCGGCGCAGAAGACTCTGGCCGGCGTCACCGGCAGCCGGCGCGTGATCAAGGACCGCCTCGGTCACATTGTCGAGGACATTGAAGCGATCCGCGAACCGCACGACGGCCGTGACCTGGCGCTGTCGATCGACAGCAAGATTCAGTACATCGCCTTTTCGCATCTGAAGGAGGCGGTCGAAAAATACAAGGCCAAGGCCGGTGGTATCGTGGTGCTCGACGTCAAGACCGGCGAAGTGCTGGCGCTGGCGAACCTGCCGACTTACAACCCCAACAATCGGGCGGTCCTGACCGGCGCGCAGTTGCGCAACCGGGTGCTGACCGATACCTTTGAGCCGGGCTCGACGCTCAAGCCGTTTACCGTGGCGCTCGGACTGGATACGCAGCGGGTGACGCCGAGCACCACCTTTCAGACCGCGCCCGGCCGCATGACCATCGGCACCGCGACCATCGGCGATTCGCATGCGCATGGCCTGTTGACGGTGGCGCAGATTATCCAGAAATCGTCGAACATCGGTACCGCCAAGATCGCGCTCGAAATGCCGCCGCGCGAAATGTGGGAGATGTTTACCAATCTCGGTTTTGGACAGCAGCCCAAAGTCGGCTTTCCCGGTGCCGTTGCCGGCCGCGTCCGTCCATACAAATCTTGGCGGCCGATCGAGCAGGCCACCATGAGTTACGGCCACGGCATTTCGGTCTCGCTGCTCCAGCTGGCGCGCGCCTACATGATTTTTGCGCGCGACGGCGAAATGATCCCGGTGACCTTCCACAAGTCCACCGACGCCCCGATCACCCAGCGCATCATCTCGGCCAAGACCGCGCGCGATGTCCGCAGCATGCTGGAGACCGTGGTCGGCCCGGAAGGCACGGCGCCCAAGGCGCAGGTGCCCGGCTATCGGGTCGGCGGCAAGACTGGCACGGCCTACAAGATCGTCGGCGGCAAGTACGTCAGGCAGTACGTCGGCTCCTTCGTTGGCTTTGCGCCGGTGTCCGACCCGCGCATCGTCATCGCCGTGATGATCGACGAGCCGGCCAGCGGCCACTCCTACTACGGCGGAACGGTGGCGGCACCGGTGTTTGCGGCGGTTGCTGCGAATGCGTTGCGCGCATTGAACGTGGCTCCGGATACCTCTGTCACCAATATCATCATGCCGGCCAATCCGGTCCAGGAAAGCATGTGATGATGTTGTCCAGCGTTCAATTGCCTGCTGTTGTCGACTGGTTGCGTGCGGTCGCGCCAGCCGCTCATCTATCCGCCGATTCACGCCGGATTGTGGCCGGCGACGTGTTTTTTGCCTTTCCAGGCGATACCGCCGATGGTCGCGATTTCATTGAGCATGCGGTGCGCAACCAGGCCGCTGCCATCGTCTACGAGGAGCAGGGCTTTGTCTGGAACCAGAGCTGGATGCTCCCGCATCTGCCGGTTTCCGGCCTGAAACAAAGCGCCGGACTGATTGCCAATCAGTTTTATCGCCAGCCGGATGACGCGATGTTTGTCGCGGCGGTGACCGGTACCAACGGCAAGACTTCCTGCAGCCAATGGCTGGCGGCGGCATTCTCCGCCCAGGGGCCGGCGGCGGTGATCGGCACGCTGGGAGTGGGGGTGTTCCGTCAGGGGCAGTGCGAACAATTCGATGGCACCGGCTATACCACGCCGGATGCGCTGCAATTGCAGCGCGCCTTGGCCGCGATGCGCGATGCTGGCGTCGCTGCGCTGGCAATCGAGGCGTCGTCGATCGGCCTCGACCAAGGGCGCATGAATGGCATCCATATCGATGCTGCACTGTTTACCAACCTGAGCCGGGACCATCTCGATTACCACGGCGACATGGCGGCCTATGAAAGCGCCAAAAACATCCTGTTCGACTGGCCCGGACTGCGGCATGCGATTGTCAATCTGGACGATCCGATGGGGCCGCGTCTGCTGCGGCGCCTGGCCGCACGCTCGCCGACAGTGGCGATCACTGGTTATACGGTCGATGACAACGCCGCGCAGGGGATTCCGGTCTTGCGCGCCAGCGCGCTGCGCAGCCAGCCATCCGGCACGGCATTCCAGCTCGATTCGCCGTTCGGTTCGGCGCTGGTAAAGACGCGCTTGCTGGGGCGCTTCAATGTAAGCAATGCCCTCGGGGTACTGGCGGTATTGCTGGCACAGGGGGTGCCATGGGATGCCGCGCTGCTAATGCTGGAGTCGCTGGCGCCGGTCGTGGGCCGCATGCAGCAGCTGGGTGGCGAGGATGCCCCCCTGATCGTGATTGATTATGCCCATACACCGGATGCGCTGGCGAAGGCGCTGGCAACCTTGCGCCCGGTGGCGCAGCAGCGCGGCGGGCAATTATGGTGTGTGTTTGGTTGCGGCGGCGACCGCGATCCGGGCAAGCGGCCGCAAATGGGAGCGGCAGCGCAGGCGGCCGATCGGATAGTGCTGACCAGCGACAACCCGCGGTCCGAGAGCGCGCCGGACATCCTGGCTCAGATCCTGGCCGGCATGCAAACCGGAATCGGCGACACCGACCAGCCACAGATGATCGAAGACCGTGCGGCAGCCATCCTCTGGGCGATCAAGCATGCGGCCAGGCGGGACGTGATTTTGCTGGCAGGAAAAGGACATGAGACATACCAGGAAGTCGGCGGCAAGAAGCTGCCCTTTCTGGATGCGGATCATGCGGCGCTGGCTCTGGCGGCGCGCGCAACGATGAAGGGAAGCGTTTGATGCAGTCCACACTAGCCGCCTTGCAATCCTGTGTTGCCGGCAGCTTGAGTGGGGCCGACGTGCCATTTGATGGCGTCTGCATCGACAGCCGGCAAATCAGGCCGGGCAATCTGTTTGTCGCTTTGCGCGGCGAACATTTTGACGCACACGATTTCATTCCCGAGGTGCTGGCCAAGGGCGCGGCTGCGCTGGTGGTGCAACAACTGCCACCCGGCGCGCAGGCGCCGGCGCTGGTGGTGGCGGATAGCAGGATCGCGTTGGGACAGATTGCACACTATTGGCGCAGTGGGTTCACGCTGCCGGTGATCGGCGTGACCGGCAGCAACGGCAAGACCACCGTCAAGGAAATGATCGCGGCGATTCTGGCGGCTGCGTTTGGCGCCGGGCATTACTTGGCAACGCGCGGCAATCTGAATAATGAAATCGGCGTGCCGCTGACTCTGTTTGGTCTGCACCCGGCGCAGTGCGCCGCCGTGATCGAACTCGGCATGAATCATCCGGGCGAGATCGGCATCTTGGCCGCGATTGCCCAGCCGACTGTCGGCCTAGTGAATAATGCCCAGCGCGAACACCAGGAATTCATGGCCAGCGTAGCCGCCGTAGCCGAAGAAAACGGCGCGGTGATTCGGGCGCTGCCGCCCGACGGCATTGCCGTGTTTCCGGCAGATGATCCTTTTTCGGCGATGTGGCGCGGCTATGCGCAGCAGCAGCCGGGATGTCGCAGCTTGACGTTCGGTCTAAGTGAAGAGGCCGACGTGCATTGCACTTATCGCGCCAACGATTTTGGCAGCGATTTGTCCATTACTGCCAATGGCTGTCAGTTCGAGCTGCGTCTGGCCGCTGCAGGCGCCCATAACGTGCGCAATGCGCTGGCGGCGACTGCCTGTGCGCTTGCCATCGGCATCGATGCAGCGGCAATCCGACGCGGCCTGGAATCGTTTGTGCCGGTCAAAGGTCGCCTGCAGCGCAAGCGCGCGCGCAACGGCGCCTGCGTCATCGACGATACCTATAACGCCAACCCCGATTCGGTACGAGCCGCCATCGACGTGCTGGCGCAGGCCGCGTCGCCGCGCATCCTGGTGCTGGGCGACATGGGCGAAGTCGGCAGCGAAGGCCAGCAATTTCATCGGGAAATCGGCTCCTATGCGCGCAGTCACGGCATCGATCATCTGCTCGCCATGGGTGACTTGACGCGTGCAGCAGTGGCGGCGTTCGGCGCCGCCGGCAGCCACTACGCCGATCTTGGAGCGCTAACCCAGGCGGCGGAAACCTTGCTGACGCCGGCGGCGGCGATGCTGGTCAAGGGATCGCGCTTCATGCGCATGGAGCGGCTGGTACAAGCCCTGGTCGGCGACCAATCAACGGAGACCCACTGACATGCTGCTCTGGCTGGCACAATATTTTCAGGACAGTATCGGACCCTTGCGCGTGTTCGGTTTCATTACCTTTCGCGCAGTGTTTGCGACCATGACGGCGCTGGCCATCGGTCTGCTGGCCGGTCCGGCGGTGATCCGCATGCTGGCGCGCTTGAAAGTCGGGCAGGCGGTGCGCGCCAATGGCCCGCAGACACACTTGGTGAAATCGGGGACGCCGACCATGGGCGGGGTGCTGATTCTGATCGCCATCGGCATATCGACCCTACTCTGGAGTGACCTCAGCAATCGCTTTGTGTGGGTGGTGCTGGTGGTCACGCTCGGTTTCGGCGCCATCGGCTGGGTCGATGATTACCGCAAGGTGGTCTACAAAAATCCGGAAGGGATGCGCTCCGGCGAAAAATATTTCTGGCAATCGCTGATTGGCATCATTGCCGCGCTCTACCTGGCGTTCTCGGTGTCGGCACCGACCAATATCCAGGTGTGGGACCTGTTCGTGGCCTGGTTGCAATCCGGCTTCAGCCTAGACTTGCCGCCAAAGGCGGATTTGATCGTGCCGTTCTTCAAGACCATCAGCTATCCGCTCGGCGTCTGGGGCTTCATCGCGCTGACCTATTTCGTCATTGTGGGCACCAGCAACGCGGTCAATCTGACCGATGGCCTGGATGGACTGGCAATCATGCCTACCGTCATGGTCGGCACCGCGCTCGGCCTGTTCGCTTACCTTACCGGTAATGCGGGTTACGCGAAATATCTATTCATCCCGCATATTCCGGGCGCCGGCGAGCTGTTGATTTTCTGCGGCGCGATGGCTGGCGCCGGACTCGCGTTCCTCTGGTACAACGCCCATCCGGCGCAAGTGTTCATGGGCGACGTCGGCGCGCTGGCGCTGGGCGGCGCGCTGGGCACGATCGCGGTGATCGTGCGCCAGGAAATCGTGCTGTTCATCATGGGCGGCATCTTCGTGGTCGAAACCATGTCGGTGATGCTGCAGGTGCTGTATTTCAAATTCACCAAAAAACGCTACGGCGTCGGTCGCCGCATCCTGCTGATGGCGCCACTGCATCATCACTATGAACAGAAGGGCTGGAAGGAAACCCAGGTGGTGGTTCGGTTCTGGATCATCTCGATGATGCTGGTGTTGTTTGGCCTGTCAACCTTGAAGCTGCGGTAATGAATTACACCGGCAAACATGTTCTGGTTCTGGGGCTGGGTGAAACTGGCCTGGCGATGGCCCGCTGGCTGTTGAGCTGCGGCGCGCGGCTGCGGGTGGCCGACACGCGGCCGGAGCCGGCACGCCTGCCGCAATTGCAACAGGCAGCGCCCGATGTCGAGTTCGTCGCCGGCGAGTTCACTGCAGCGCTGCTGGACGACATCGATTTCATTGCGGTCAGCCCCGGCCTGGCGCCAGGACGCGAGCTGGCGGCCATCATCCCGGCGGCCAAGGAACGGGCGGCCCCGCTGTGGAGCGAAATCGAATTGTTTGCCCAGGCGCTGGCGACACTACGCACGCAACGTGACTACGCCCCGCGCATCATTGCCATCACCGGTACCAACGGCAAGACCACGGTGACCCGGTTGACCGGCTTGCTGTGCGCGCGCGCCGGGCGCACGGTACAGGTGGCTGGCAACATCAGCCCGACCGCGCTCGACATGCTGCGTGACGTGCTGGAGCGCGATGCCTTGCCGCAAATCTGGGTGCTGGAACTGTCCAGCTTCCAGCTCCACTTTACCTATACGTTGGCAGCGGATGCGGCGACCATCCTGAACGTCAGCCAGGATCATCTGGACTGGCACGGCGATATGGCCGCCTATATCGCCGACAAGCAGCGCATCTTTTCACACGACACGGTTGCTATCCTGAATCGTCAGGACCAGGCCAGCGCGCAGCAATTGCCGCCGGTTGCCACTTGCCGCACGTTCGGGGTGGATGTGCCGCAGCAGGACGGCTGCTTCGGCCTGCAACAAGACAATGGCATGCAATGGCTGGTCATGGCGCCCATGCCCGAGGAAGCGGTTGGCAAGCGCGTTAAAAAAGACTTGTTCCCGGCACCGGTGGCCGTCAAGCACCTGATGCCGTCGGCCGCCCTGAAAATTCGCGGCCAGCATAACGCGACCAATGCCCTGGCGGCACTGGCTCTGTGTAGCGCGATCGATCTGCCGCTGGCGCCATTGCTGCATGGCCTGCGCGAGTATGTCGGCGAGCCGCATCGCGTGGAATTGGTGGCCAACATTGCCGGCGTCGATTATTACGATGACAGCAAAGGTACCAATGTCGGCGCCACGCTTGCCGCACTGAATGGCCTGGGCGCCGAGTTGGGTAGCACACCGCGGCGGCTGTTGTTGATCGCCGGTGGCGACGGCAAGGGCCAGGACTTCACGCCGCTGGCCGCAGCGCTGCAAGAATATGCGCGCGCGGTGTTCTTGATCGGCAAGGATGGCCCTGCGATTCGCGCCGCACTGGCTGGTACTGACTTGGTACTGGCCGATTGCACCACGCTCGAACAGGCGGTGCGGGACGCAGCCGCCTTGGCACAGGGCGGTGATGCGGTATTGCTGTCGCCGGCCTGTGCCAGCCTTGACATGTTCCGTGATTACAAGCATCGGGCTCAGGTGTTCGTTGACACGGTGCGCGAACTTGGTCTGGCGCGCGGCGAGGTGTCGGCATGAAGCTGACGCTCCCTTTTTTCTCGAAGGCGCCCAGGGCATCCACTGGCCTGGTGCAGCGCTCGAAAATGATGGAGTACGACCAGTTGCTGGTGTGGGTGGTGCTGGGGCTGATGCTGTTTGGCATGGTGATGGTGTATTCGGCGTCGATCGCCTTGCCGAATTCACCCAAATACGCCAGCTACAAGAGTTCCCATTTCCTGTTGCGGCAGGCCGTGTTCATCACCATTTCGCTGGTGGCCGGGTTGATCGTGTTCCGCATCCCGCTTCACGTCTGGCAGCGCCTGACGCCTTACCTGTTTGTCGGTACGCTGCTGCTGTTGGTGCTGGTACTGGTTCCGGAGATTGGCAAGGGCGTCAACGGCGCCAAGCGCTGGTTGTCGTTCAAAGTATTCAATCTGCAGCCGTCCGAATTGATGAAACTCTTTGTGGTGCTATACGCGGCCGACTACACGGTGCGCAAGCAGCCCGTGATGCACCGTTTCACCAAGGGCTTCCTGCCGATGGCGCTGGCGATCGGCTTCATCGGCGCGCTGCTGCTGCTGGAGCCGGATCTGGGCGCGTTCGGCGTCATCGTTTGCATTGCGATGGGCATTCTTTTTCTCGGCGGCGTCAACGGCATCTGGTTTAGCGGCATTGGCGCTACCGTGGTCGGCGTGTTCGGCACGGTGATCATGCTGTCGCCGTGGCGGCGCGAGCGGATTTTCGCCTATCTGAATCCGTGGGACGAGGCCACTACCCTGGGCAAGGCGTATCAGCTATCACACTCGCTGATTGCATTCGGCCGCGGCGAACTGTTTGGCGTCGGCCTTGGCGGCAGCGTCGAGAAACTGCACTATCTACCGGAAGCGCACACCGATTTTCTGCTGGCGGTGATTGGCGAAGAACTCGGCTTCGCCGGCGTGCTGGTGGTGATCGGCTTGTTTTACTGGCTGATCAAGCGCTCCTTTGAGATCGGCCGCCAGGCGATTGCACTGGAAATGACCTTTTCCGGCCTAGTGGCAAAAGGCATCGGTATCTGGATCGGGGTCCAGGCATTCATCAACATGGGCGTCAATCTCGGCTTGCTGCCGACCAAGGGCCTGACTTTGCCGCTGATGAGCTATGGCGGTTCCGGCGTGCTGATCAACTGCATCGGCCTTGCCATCGTGCTCAGGATCGACTATGAGAATCGAGTGCTCATGCGCGGAGGTCGCGTATGAAAAATGAGGCTCGATGGAGGTGCGCTTTGCCTAGCAAAAATAACGGCGCGCCAGCGACGGACTGCAGCCCGAACCGATTCATGCGGCGAGGGTGCGCATGAAGCGGCTCCTGATCATGGCGGCCGGCACCGGCGGCCACATTTTTCCCGGACTGGCGGTGGCGCAAACCATGCGCGCGCGTGGTTGGCAGGTGTCGTGGCTGGGCACCACTCGTGGCATGGAGCGCGACATCGTGCCGGCGCATGGCGTCGAGATGGACACCATTGAATTTTCGGGATTGCGCGGCAAGGGTGTCGGCCATGCGTTGCGCGGCGCTTTTTATCTCGTCGCCAGCTTTGCCAGTTGTTTTCGTATTCTTGGCCGGCGGCGCCCCGACGTGGTGCTGGGTATGGGCGGTTACGTGACGGTGCCGGGCGGATTGATGGCGAAATTGCGCGGCATCCCGCTGGTGCTGGTCAATGCCGATGCCGCCCTGCTGCTGTCGAACAAGACGCTGGCGCCGTTTGCGCAGCGCGTGCTGTTCGGCTTTCCCGCCGACTTTGGCGTCGCGGCCAGCAAGGCTCTGGTGACCGGCAATCCGGTGCGCGAGGAAATCCTGGCGCTGCCGCTGCCGGCCGAGCGCTATGCCAATCGGAGCGGACCGCTGCAATTGCTGATCGTCGGCGGCAGCCTCGGAGCCAGGGCATTGAACGAATGCCTGCCGGCAGCGCTGGCCGCATTGGCGCCGGAGCAGCGCCCACAGGTCACGCACCAGTCGGGCCGGCAGCACATCGACGGTTTACGTCAAGCGTATGCGGCGGCCGGCGTGCAGGCCGAGGTGGTGGATTTTATTCATGACATGCCACGTCGCTACGCGCAGGCAGATCTGGTGATTTGCCGCGCCGGCGCCATCACGATTTCGGAATTGACCGCGGCCGGCGTTGCCAGCGTGCTGGTGCCGCTGATCGTGTCCACCACCAGCCACCAGCGCGACAACGCGCATTGGATGGCGCAACGGCAGGCGGCGATTCACTTGCCGCAAAGCGAATTGAGCCCGCCCGGCTTGGCGGCTCTGTTGCGCGACATGACGCGCGCGCGATGCCAGGCGATGGCGCAGGCGGCCTGGGACAGCGGCCGGCGCGACGCCAACCTGGCGATTGCCAACGAGCTGGAAAATTTGATAGAAGCGACATGAAACATAGAGTAACAAACATTCATTTTGTCGGCATCGGCGCCAAGCCGTGCGGTAGCACGGCGTCCCAGCATTGGGGCGCAAGCCACGCCGCCAGCGAGCAAAGAACATGAAACATAAGGTAAAAAACATCCATTTCGTAGGAATCGGCGGAAGCGGCATGAGCGGCATCGCCGAATTGCTGAAAAACCTCGGGTATATCGTGTCCGGCTCGGACTTGGCCAGCAATGCCGCCACCCGGCGCCTGGCCGGCCTCGGCGTGCGCGTGACGCAGGGGCATGATGCTTCCAATATCGCCGATGCCGATGCGATCGTTACCTCGACCGCGGTCGGGGACGACAATCCGGAGGTCGTGGCGGCGCGTGAAAAACGGGTTCCGATCGTGCCGCGGGCCATGATGTTGGCGGAGCTGATGCGGCTGAAAAGCGGCATCGCGATTGCCGGTACGCATGGCAAGACCACCACCACTAGCCTGGTTGCGAGCGTGCTGGCGCAAGGCGGGCTGGATCCGACGTTCGTGATCGGCGGCCGCCTTACCAGCATCGGTTCCAATGCCAGGCTGGGCGCCGGCGATTTCATTGTGGTGGAAGCTGACGAGTCGGATGCATCGTTCCTGAACCTGTCGCCGGTAATCGAAGTGATTACCAACATCGACGCCGATCACATGGAAACCTACGAGCATGATTTTGCCAAGCTGAAGCAGGCGTTTGTCGAATTCACCCAGCGCCTGCCGTTCTATGGTGCGGCGGTGCTGTGCATCGACGATGCACACGTGCGCGAAATCATGCCGCAGATTTCGAAGCCGATCACCACTTACGGCTTCCATGAAGAAGCGCAGGTGCGGGCGGTCGACGCCAAAGCGGCCGATGGCCTGATGCAGTTCACGGTATTGCAGGACGGCTATCAGCCGCTGGCGATCAGCCTGAATCAGCCCGGCATGCATAACGTGCAAAACGCCTGTGCGGCAATCGCGATCGCGCGCGAACTGGGGGTTGCCGATAACGCAACGCAGAAAGCGCTGGCCGAGTTTCATGGCGTCGGACGCCGCTTCACTCGCTACGGCGAGATCGCGCTGCCGGCAGCCGATGGCAAACCGGCCGGTTCGTTCGCGCTGGTGGATGACTATGGCCATCATCCGGTGGAAACCGCCGCTACTCTCGCGGCCGCACGCGGTGCCTATCCCGGCCGCCGACTGGTGCTGGCATTCCAGCCGCATCGCTATACCCGTACGCGCGACCTGTTTGAAGATTTCATCCGGGTTCTGTCCAGCGTCGATGTGCTGGTACTGGCGGAAGTCTATGCTGCTGGCGAACCGCCGATCGTGGCAGCCGACGGCCGGGCGCTGGCACGCGCCTTGCGCGTGGCGGGCAAAGTCGAGCCGGTATTTGTCGAACACATTGAAGAAATGCCGGCGGCCATCATGAATCTGGCGCGTGCCGGCGATGTCGTGATTACGATGGGGGCCGGCTCCATCAGCGGCGTGCCGGCGCGACTGGTGGAATTTACACAAGAGAGGCAGCCATGAATACACCGCAGACAGGCGCCACGGGCGAATTCGGCAAGGTCGGCGTACTGTTCGGCGGCCGCTCCGCTGAGCGCGAAGTCTCGACCATGTCGGGCAGCGGCGTATTGCAGGCACTTCAGGGCCGCGGCATTGACGCCCATGCCTTTGATCCGGCGCAGCGCAGTTTGGCAGAGTTGGCGGCGGAGCAATTCGACCGCGTGTTCATTGCTTTGCATGGCCGCTATGGCGAGGATGGCACGCTGCAGGGTGCGCTGGAACAATTGGGCATTCCCTATACCGGCCCGGGCGTGTTGGCATCGGCCATCGCGATGGACAAGGCGATGACCAAACGTATCTGGCTGGCCGATGGTCTGGCAACGCCGAAGTTTGAAATGCTGCATCCCGGTTTTGCCAGCGCGCGAGTAGCGGCGACACTGGGCTTGCCGTTGATCGTCAAGCCGGCGCATGAGGGTTCGACCCTGGGCCTGACCAAAGTGACCCAGGTCGAGCAATTGCCGGCCGCATATGCGCTGGCAGCACGCTTTGACCGCGCGGTGATGGCGGAAGAATTCATCGCCGGCATGGAATTGACCTGTCCGATTCTTGGCTACGGCGACGATGCCCGTGCACTGCCGGTCATCCGGATTGTGGCGCCGGATGCCAACTACGATTATCAGAACAAGTATTTCACCGACGACACTCAGTATTTTTGTCCAAGCGGCCTGGAACCGGCGCTCGAGCGCGAAATCCAGGAGCTGGCGCTGGCCAGCCACCGGGCGCTTGGCTGCCGCGGCTGGAGCCGGGTGGACGTGATGCTGCGTGCCGCGGACCAGCGCGCTTTCCTGCTGGAGCTGAATACCTCGCCCGGCATGACCAGCCATTCGCTGGTGCCGATGTCGGCCAAGGTAGCTGGCATGAGCTACGAAGAGTTGTGTATTGAAATCTTGCGCATGGCGGCGCTGGACCTGACGCCATCGCAAGACTGGACTCCGAACCAGGCGTAGGAACGACCACATGTGGCACGACATCCGCATCCTGAATGCCGTCTCCAGCACCCTGTTAGGGGTGGCGGCGCTGGTGTTGTTGTCGGCCGCGTTGTGGTGGATGACGCAACGCCCGATGTTTACCCTGAAGGTGATTCGGATCGACGGCAGTGCCGAGACGCAGTTGCGGCGAGTGAATGCGCTGACGGTGAGAAGCACCGCTTTGCCGCGCATCCAGGGCAATTTTTTTACCGCCAATCTGGATGCGGTACGAGCTGCTTTCGAATCCGTGCCATGGGTGCGCAAGGCAACCGTGCGGCGCGAGTGGCCGAATACGCTGCTGGTGACGATCGAGGAACACCAGCCGCTCGGGACCTGGGGTGAGGATGGGCGCCTGGTGTCGGTGAAGGGCGACGTATTTACCGCCAACCTGGATGAGGCGGAAGAAGATGGCGAGCTGCCGGAATTCGCCGGCCCGCAAGGAAGTGCCCCGGAAGTGGTGGCACGCTACGCCGAATTGCAGAAATGGTTCGCGCCGCTCGATCTGGCGCCGGATGCAGTGCAGTTGTCGGAGCGTTATGCATGGAAGGTGCGGCTCGACAATGGCGTCACAGTTGAGTTGGGGCGCGAACAGACTCCGGCCACGCTGCAGGAACGGGTGAGACGGTTGGCGAGCGTATACCCGCAGCTGGTGGCGAGCTTGCAGGACCGGATTGAAAGTGTGGACCTGCGTTACCAGAATGGACTGGCACTGAAAGCCAGTGGTCTGGTATCTGGAATCGATGGCAAAAAGAAAGTAAACGGAAAATAAGCGGAGCGACATGGCAAAGGACGTGAAAAATTTGATCGTTGGCCTGGATATCGGCACTTCCAAAGTGGTGGCGGTGGTAGCCGAGGTGCTGTCCGACGGCCGGCATGAAGTCATCGGCCTCGGCCAGCATGAATCCAAGGGGCTGAAAAAAGGCGTGGTGGTCAATATCGAGGCGACCGTCGAGTCGATCCAGCGCGCGCTGGAAGAGGCCGAGCTGATGGCCGACTGCAAGATCGAGAACGTCTATACCGGCATCGCCGGCAGCCATATCCGCAGCTTCAATTCGAGTGGCATGGTGGCAATCAAGGACAAGGAAGTCACCGCCACCGACGTCGCGCGCGTGATCGAGACGGCCAAGGCGGTCAACATCCCGACCGACCAGCAGCTGCTGCACACGATCCCGCAGGAATTCATCGTCGACAACCAGGAGGACGTGCGCGAGCCGATCGGCATGAGCGGCATACGTCTCGAAGTCAGGGTGCACATCGTTACCGGCGCCGTGTCGGCGGTGCAGAACATCGTCAAATGCGTGCGTCGCTGCGGGCTGGAAGTATCGGATCTGATCCTGCAGCCGATGGCGTCCGCCTTTGCGGTGCTGACGCCGGACGAAAAGGAGCTGGGCGTAGTGCTGATCGACATCGGCGGTGGCACCACCGATGTTGCCATCTTCACGGAGGGTGCGATTCGTCATACCGCGGTGATCCCGATTGCCGGCGACCAGATCACCAACGATATCGCGATGGCGCTGCGCACGCCGACGTTGGAGGCGGAAGAAATCAAGCTGCGCTATGGCGTCGCCAAGCAGGTGCTGGCCGATCCGGGCGAGACGATGGAGGTGCCGGGCCTGGGCGACCGCAGTCCGCGCACCTTGTCGCGGCAGGCGCTGGCGGCGGTGATCGAACCGCGCGTCGAGGAGCTGTTCGCGCTGGTGCACCAGGTGGTGCGCGAATCGGGTTACGAGGAAGTGCTGTCGTCCGGCATCGTGTTGACAGGCGGTACCACCATGATGCCGGGCATGGCCGAATTGGCGGAAGACATTTTCCTCAAGCCGGCGCGGCTCGGCATTCCCGAGTATCGCGGCCAACTGGCCGACGTGGTGCGCAGCCCCCGTTATTCGACCGTGCTCGGCTTGTTGCTGGAAGCGAAAAAACAATATCTGCGCGGTCAGAACGTCAGCCGCCAGGGCGGGGCCGCGAAAGCGGTCTGGCAACGGATGAAGGATTGGTTTTTGGGGAATTTCTAACGCGTTGCAGGACAAGCTTCAGCGTAGTTCCACTTTATCACCAACACGATGGAAGGGAAGATCGATACACCAGCAATCTAAGCAGCGTTTTTGTATGGCAGGCGGATCAACTGTTTTTGCGTAACCCCGCAGCTAGCAGTTGCTAGTCGTCACACCGCGTGATGCCTATCGACTGAGAACTGCATATTCATTTATCTAAAAAGAGGAGTCATCATGGAAATCGATATGCTCGACAATGCAACACTCGGCACCGTGATCAAGGTCGTTGGCGTCGGCGGCGCCGGCGGCAATGCGGTGCAGCACATGATCAACAAGGGCGTCGCCGGCGTCGAGTTCATCGTTGCCAATACCGATGCCCAGGCGCTGGCGCAATCCAAGGCGCATAACGTGATCCAGATCGGTGAGACGGGTCTTGGCGCCGGCATGAAGCCGGAGGTCGGCCGTCAACTGGCGGAAGAATCGCGCACGCGGATCGAGGATGCGCTGCGCGGCGCGCACATGGTGTTTATCGCCGCCGGCATGGGCGGCGGCACCGGCACCGGCGCGGCACCGATCGTGGCGCAGATCGCCAAGGAACAGGGCGCGCTGACGGTGGCGGTGGTTTCCAAGCCATTTTCCTATGAGGGCCAGAAATGCATGGACATCGCCGACGAAGGACTGGAGGCGCTGTCGGCGCATGTCGATTCGCTGATCATCATCCTCAATGAAAAGCTGGAAGACATCTACGAAGACGACAGCATGCTGGAATGGCTGCAGCATGCCGACGACGTGCTGAACAACGCGGTGGCCGGGATTGCCGAAATCATCAACGTGCCGGGTCACATCAACGTCGATTTCAACGACGTCAAGACCATCATGGGCGAGCAAGGCAAGGCGATGATGGGCACTGCCACCGCGTCCGGCGTCGATCGCGCCCGCATCGCGGCCGAGCAGGCAGTGACTTCGCCGCTACTGGACGGCATCGACCTGTCCGGCGCGCGCGGCGTGCTGGTCAACGTCACCGCCAGCCATGGCCTGAAAGGCAAGGAAATCAAGGAAGTGATGGCCACCGTGCGCGCCTTTGCCGCCGCCGATGCGTCGATCGCGCAAGGCATGGCCTACGACGACGCGATGGGCGACGAGCTGCGCGTGACGGTGGTGGCGACCGGCCTCGGACGGCCGCGCAAGACCGTGCAATTGGTGCAGGCGCCGATGCTGCGTACCGGTACCCA
Organism: Burkholderiaceae bacterium; assembly: GCA_035497775.1. Lineage (GTDB taxonomy): Bacteria > Pseudomonadota > Gammaproteobacteria > Burkholderiales > Burkholderiaceae_D > DATJCV01. The sequence goes on from DATJCV010000034.1 coordinate 27,706, forward strand.
CAACGAACCGATCATGGCCACGGCCGGCATGCTGAAGACTTCAGGCGCCAACGGCCAAGGCCAGTCGGTGCCATCGTTCGAGGGCTTGAAACAACCGGCAGTATGGCGCCGCGAATCCGCTTCTGAAACCGTGCGCGCACTGGAGAAAAACGGCATGGAAACCTACGATATTCCGGCCTTCCTGCGCAAGCAGGCGGATTAACGCCGGTTTTCCGCAGCAGGCGCGTTCTGCGCCGATATGCGGAACGCGGCATACTGCGGATCACACGCCGCGCTTGCGAGCGCGGCGTTTTTATTGGGCAGCCGTTTCAACATAATACGAGGAGCGTTCCATGACCATCAAGATTGGCGATAACTTGCCGCAAGGTACATTGGCGGAGTTTATCGAAACCGCGACCGAAGGCTGCACTCTGGGGCCGAATACCTTCAATGTCGCGGATCTGACCAAGGGCAAGAAAATTGTCGTGTTCGGCCTGCCGGGCGCCTACACGCCAACGTGCTCGGCGCAGCACGTGCCGGGCTATGTCAAGCATGCCGCCGACTTGAAAGCGATGGGCGTGGACGAGATCTGGTGCATCGCTGTCAACGACGCTTTTGTCATGGGTGCCTGGGGCCGCGAGCAAAAGGCGACCGGCGTGGTGCGCATGCTGGCCGACGGCAACGCGACATTCAGCAAGGCACTGGGCCTGGATGCCGATTTCTCCAAATTCGGCATGGGTACGCGCTCGCAGCGCTACTCCATGCTGGTGGAAAACGGCGTGGTGCGTCAATTGAATGTCGAGCAACCCGGTAAATTCGACGTATCGAGCGCCGAGACCATGCTGGCTCAACTCGGATAAAGTCGTGCCAGGCAGCGGCATGGTGATAGCAAGAAAGTTATAATGCCGCATGCTGAAACAACGCACCATCAAACAACTGGTCAAGACTGTCGGCGTCGGCTTGCACTCAGGCACCAAGGTCGAGCTGACCCTGCGTCCCGCCGCAGTCGATACCGGCATCATTTTTCGCCGTGTCGATCTCGAACCGGTGGTCGATCTGCCGGCAACCGCGGTTGCCGTCGGCGACACGCGCATGGCGTCGACGCTGGCCAAAGGAAGCGTGCGCGTGTCGACGGTCGAACATCTACTATCGGCCTGCGCCGGTCTTGGAATAGATAATCTGTACGTCGAGCTGACGGCGGAAGAAATTCCGATCATGGACGGCTCGGCATCTTCCTTCGTGTTCCTACTGCAGCAGGCGGGTTTGCAGGAGCAGGGCGCAGCCAAGAAATTCATCCGCATCAAGAGCCCGGTCGAAGTTTCCGAAGGGGATGGTGAGCAAAAAAAATGGGCGCGGCTCGAGCCGTATGATGGTTTTCGGCTGAAATTCTTTATCGAGTTCAATCATCCCGCAGTGGACGGCACCGGCCAGAGCGCTGAAGTCGATTTCGCGTTGGAATCCTACGTCAAGGAAGTGGCGCGCGCGCGTACCTTCGGTTTCATGCAGGACGTCGAGACCCTGCGCGGCCTCGGGTTGGCGCGCGGCGGCTCGCTGGAAAACGCGATCGTGATGGACGAGTACCGCATCCTGAATCCGGATGGCTTGCGCTACGAGAACGAATTCGTACGGCACAAGATATTGGATGCGATTGGCGACCTGTACCTGATCGGCCATCCACTGCTCGCCAGCTACGTTGCTCACAAATCAGGCCACACACTCAACAATCAATTGCTGCGCGCCTTGCTGGCGCAACCGGACGCCTACGAAATCGTCAGCTTCGACACGCTGGCGAACGCGCCCG
>DATJCV010000035.1:0-5987 GCA_035497775.1 Burkholderiaceae bacterium
CGGCCGCAGGTAGATATCCTGCGGCGATGCGAGCTGTTCGATTTTCCCGCCGCGCATGATGGCGATCCGATCCGACAGGAATAGCGCCTCTTCCTGATCGTGCGTCACGAACAGGAAGGTCGAGCCGGTTTCGCGGTGAATGCGCTTCAATTCACTTTGCAATTGCCGGCGCAGCTTCAGGTCGAGCGCCCCCAGCGGCTCATCCAGCATCAAGACCGAGGGCCGGGTCGCCAGTGCCCGCGCCAAGGCCACTCGCTGCTGCTGTCCGCCCGAGAGTTGGCCGGGCTTGCGATCCCGCAGGTGCGGCAACTGGACCAGCTCCAGCATTTCATCGACCCGTGCCTTGATCTGGCTTTCCGGGGTGCGCTGCGCGCGCAGGCCATAGCCGACGTTTTCGCCGATCGTCATGTGGGGAAACAGCGAGTACTGCTGGAACACCATGCCGAGCCGCCTCTGGCGCGGCGGCAGATGGGTGACCTCGCGCCCATCGATGACGACGGCTCCGGAATCGGCGGTTTCAAGGCCGGCAATCATGCGCATCAGCGTGGTTTTCCCGCAGCCGCTGGAACCCAGCAGCGTCAGAAATTCACCGTTCAGAATGTCCAGATCGATGTGATCCGCCGCGGTGGTCGCGCCATAACGCTTGACGAGTTGGCGCACAGAAACTTTGGCATTGTTCATGGTCATGGTCGGCGTTCAAAAAGATCAGCCGTTTGCAGCCGTCGGGTTAACCATGGTCGCGTCGGTGTGATAGGACGGCTTTTCGTAGTAATGGCGGCCATCGTAGATTTCGATCAGCAGGCTGCGTCGGTGCGCGATCGTCGGCCCGTGCGGACTGTCTTTTGGATTCATGTAGAAATCCCCCGGACGCAGCACCAGGCCGTTGGTGGTGTATTCGTACTCGCCCTCGATGCAATGCATGAACTGGTTGGACGCATGCGTATGGCGCACCGGAATGCCGCCGCCCTGGGCGAATTCCAGCAGGGCGATGCTGGCGCCGGTTTCCGGGTGCACCCAGTACAGATACTGGCGCAGGCCGATGTCGGCGAACTCGATCCAGCGGGTCGGATCCAGATCCTTGGTGTTGAGCAGGATTTCGCCTACCGGCGACACGATATGAACGCGTTTGTCTTGAGTCATGTTGAGCGGTGATTAGAGGTTGGGGGCATGGGCCAGATCGGAAATATGCGTGAACATCGCCGCCGCTGCCGCATCGCAATCATGGGCGGCAACCGCATCCAGGATGTCCTGATGCTGCCGCAGGACGACTTCATATTCCTTGCGGCCCGAGATCGGCACATACCACAGCAGGGTCGAGCGGTGATGCAGCTTCTCGACCAGCTCGGCCAGCACCGGGCTGCGGGCGAATGCAGCCAGGGATTGGTGAAACAGGTGGTCTAGTCGCATCAGGCTTTCGCGATCCAGCGCCTGTAGCAGGGCTGGCCCCTGGTCCAGCTTTTCCTGCAGATCGAGAATGTCGCTTGGCTCGGCGCGCGATGCCGCCAGGCGCACCATCGCGCATTCGAGCGGGATGCGCGCCTCCATCAGATGCTGGAAATCGGCCGGCGACCAGACCTTCACCTGCGCTCCCTTGCGCGGGCGAATCTCGACCAGGCCGTCCGACTGCAGTTGATGCAGAGCTTGGTGGATTGGCGCGCGACCGAAGCCGGTAGCTTCGACCAGTCCCTGCTCGTTGATGAACGTGCCCGGCGCCAGCTCCATGCTGAGAATTTTCCATTTCAGCAACCGATAGGCTTCCTCGGTCAGCGACATGGGTTTGGCCTTCGGTTTGTTACGGCCGGCAGCGCTTGATCTGACCATAGACTTATCCATTTATGTAACGCCAGGAGTTCAGCGAGCAAGAACCGCCATCAGTGGTAGTTCAAGTGAAAGTATATGTGATATATTACAGGCCCGTCAACGAGATTGAGAAAAAATCGCGGATGCTGTCCCTGCCTTTTTTCTCTGTCCATTATTTAGGAGTTAACAACATGGCTAGTAGCAAGGTTCGCATCATCTCGCCGGAGGTCAAGGAAGCGGCGCCCAAGCTGTGGTCGAATTGCCTGGTGGTCGATTCGATCGCCTATGTTTCCGGCATGACCGCGCGCGGCCCGGACGGGCAAACCATCCTGGGCGACAACGAATACGATCAGGCGAAGGTGGCGTTCCAGAAGATCCGCTCGATGCTGGAAGCCGCCGGCGGCCACATGGATGACGTCGTGAAGCTGACCATTTTCGTGACCCGGATCGGCAAGAACACCGAAGTCTGGCGCGCGCGCGAGGAATTTTTCAGCGGCGATTTCCCGGCCTGCTCGCTGGTCGAGGTCAAGGGCCTGGCAAAACCCGAAATCCTGCTGGAAATCGAAGCCATCGCTCACATCGGTTGCTCCGCTCAAAGCCGCAACGCCGCAGCCTGATCACCGACGGAGACCGGGATGATGCGTTTTGCAACAGTGCGGCATGAAGGCGCCGAGCGAATCGGCGTGGTGGGCGAAGCCGAGGTCAGCTTGCTGCCGCCGTCCGCGGGCGGGCTGATCGGCTTGATCGAGGGCGGCGACGCCGCGTTGGCGGCGGCGCGCGCCACGCTCGCCGGCGGAGCATGTGAAACGCTGCCGCTGGATGCGGTGCATTTCCTGCCGCCGATCACCCGGTTCCGGCGCGACGTCCTGTGCACCGGCTGGAACTATTGGGAGCACTTCGAGGAAGGCGTCGGCAAACGGGAAGGGCAAGAAGTGGCACGCCCGACCGCACCGACGTTTTTCACCAAGGCGCCCGACGCGGTGATCGGGCCGCGCGACGACATCGCCTATGACGCGCGGGTGTCGGCCAAGTGGGATTACGAGGCGGAAGTGGTGGTCGTGATCGGCAAGGCCGGGCGCAGCATCCCGGCGGCGCGCGCGATGGAACACGTCTGGGGCTATTGCCTGGCCAACGACGTTTCGCAGCGCGATCTGCAGCGTCGTCACGGCGGCCAGTGGTTCAAGGGCAAAAGCGTCGACGGCACCATGCCGCTGGGGCCGTGGATCGTGCTGGCCGGGGATATCGACATCGGTGCCGTGCGCCTGCAATGCGAGTTGAATGGGCAAGTGATGCAGGATGCACTGGTCAAGCAGATGGCATTTGCGATCCCCGACCTGATCGCCGAACTGTCGCTGGGCATGACGCTGCATCCCGGCGACATCCTGTTGACCGGCACCCCGAGCGGGGTCGGCAACGCGCGCGATCCCCAAGTCTTCCTGAAGGCCGGCGACCAGGTGGTGGTGCGCGGCGAAGGATTGGGCGAACTGCGCAACACGCTGCGCGAAACCAATCTGTACGGCGACTCGGGCGTGGTCCTGGCCTGAGCCGTCCGGCAGCACTGCGCCGCCATTCCCTGCGGGAAACGGCGGGCCGCCTTACCAGTGGCCCGCCGTGTTTTTACAGCGCCAGCCGCCTGCGAGCGGCGTCGTACTCGGCTTTCAGCCGTTCCACCATGGTCGCCACCGACGGCACGTCGTCCATCAGGCCGACGCCCTGGCCGGCGCCCCAGATGTCGCGCCAGGCCTTGGCGCTGCTGGCGCCGCCGGAACCGAAATTCATCTTCGACTTGTCGGCTTGCGGCAAATTCTCCGGATCGAGACCGGCGGCGACGATCGACTTCTTTAGATAATTGCCGTGGATGCCAGTGAACAGGTTGGTATACACGATGTCGGCCGCCGACGATTCGACGATCGCCTGGCGGTAGGCGTCATCGATATTCGACTCGCGCGTGGCTAGCCAGCGCGAGCCGATGTAGGCGAAGTCCGCCCCCATCGCCTGCGCCGCCAGGATCGCGCCGCCGGTGGCGATCGCGCCCGACAGTGCCAGCGGGCCGTCGAAGAATTTGCGCACTTCCCCCACCAGCGCGAACGGCGACAGCGGGCCGGCATGGCCGCCGGCGCCGGCCGCGACCAGGATCAGGCCGTCGACGCCGGCTTCCAGCGCCTTTTGCGCGTGCCGGATCGAAATCACGTCGTGCAGCACGATGCCGCCGTAGCCGTGGATCGCATCCAGCATCTCGGCCGGCGGCGCGCGCAGGCTGGAAATGATGATCGGGATCCGGTGCTTGACGCACACTTCGACGTCGTGCGCGAGGCGGTCGTTGGACTGGTGCACGATCTGATTGACCGCGATCGGGCCAACGATGCGGTTCGGGTTTTCCGCCTGGAACGCCGCCAGTTCCGCCTGCAGTTCAGTCAGCCAGACGTCGAGCTGTTCCGCCGGGCGCGCATTCAGCGCCGGAAAGGCGCCGACGATGCCGGCCTTGCACTGCGCGGCCACCAGTGCCGGGCCGCTGGCGATGAACATCGGCGAACCGATGACCGGCAGACTCAGGTTTTGCAGAACGACGGGTAGCGCCATGACAGCCTCTTGCGAAAGGTGGAAAGGGGCTTCGATTATAGGGCGGAAAAAGTACGAGCGTGCTAGATTGCAGGCTCTAGACCCAAGGCGCGTCCCGATGCTGGATATCGCTATGCTTTTTATCGGTCATTTTAAATAAAATGAGGAGTATGTTGTATTTTCGAAAGTATTACGCTCGATATATGCCTCTATAGTAAGGAGTATATGATCGTCTTGCTGGTCGTTGCGGTCGCTGGCCGAACGCCGAGCAAAACCGGTTGCACCAGAAATCGAGTCAGGTTCAACATCGCCCATAAAGGAAAGCCATGTCCTATCAATGCTTCACTCTGAACATTAGCGACAAAGTCGCGCATCTGGTGCTCAACCGGCCGCAGGCGATGAACACCATGCAGCCGGTATTTTGGCGCGAGCTGAGCGCGATTCTGAGCACCTTGCAGCGCGAGGCGCCGGCCCGCGCCTTGGTGATCTCGTCCACCGGCAAGCATTTCAGCGCCGGCATGGCGCTCGACGTGTTTGCCAATGCTGCCAGCTCCGGCTTTGCGCTGGACGAGCACAGCGCCGCCGGCCGCAGCGCGATCGCGCACACGGTGACCGAAATGCAGCGGGTGTTCGACCAGCTGGAACAATTGCGCATGCCCGTCATCGCCGCCATCCACGGCGGCTGCATCGGCGGCGCCGTCGACATGGCGTGCGCCTGCGACATCCGCCTGGCCACGGCCGACGCCTTCTTCTGCATCCAGGAAATCAACATCGGCATGACCGCCGACATGGGCACCTTGCAACGCTTGCCCAAGCTGATCCCGGAAGGCGTGGTGCATGAGCTGGCCTATACCGGGCGTCGCTTGCCGGCGCAGCGAGCGCTAACACTAGGGCTGGTGAACGAGATCTTCGAGACGCCCGAAGCGCTGCTCGATGCCGCGCTGCAGATGGCACGCGAGATCGCCGCCAAGCCGCCGGTCGCGATCTGGGGCAGCAAGCAGGCGATCCACTACGCGCGCGACCATACGACGCAAGACGCGTTGCAGCAAATGGGCTGGCTGCAAGCGGGCCTCTGGCAGGGCGGCAACCTGATGGAATCCTTCCTTGCCAAGCAGCAGGGCCGGGCGCCGCAATTCGACGACCTGCCGCCACTGCAGCCGTTCGCCGAGGCAAACTACGAATTGAAATAGCCTGATTCTTCACTTCACCATCCACAGGAGGGCATCATGTTCCAGGCCAAACTCATGCAGGGCAAACGCATCCTCGTCACCGGTGGCGGCACCGGCCTCGGCCGCGCGATGGCGGAAAAATACCTGTCGCTCGGCGCCGACATTTACATTTGCGGCCGGCGCAAGCAGGTGTGCGACGAAACGGCGCAAGAGCTGATGGCGGCGCACGGCGGCTCGGTCAAGACCTTCGGACTGGATATTCGCGACGCGGCCGCGGTGGACGACATGGTCGAACAGATCTTCGCCGAAGGACCGCTGACCGGGCTGGTCAACAATGCCGCCGGCAACTTCATCTCGCCCACCGCCGCGCTGTCGCCGAAAGGCTTCGACGCGGTGGCCAACATCGTCATGCACGGCACGTTCTACGTCACGCACGCGGTCGGCCGGCGCTGGGTCGAG
>DATJCV010000036.1:0-10919 GCA_035497775.1 Burkholderiaceae bacterium
GCCGCTGCTGGCGCCATTGCCCTGGATCGTCAGAGACGAGCCCGCCACACCGTTGCCGGGAATCACGCCAGCGTTGGCACTCAGCCTGGCATTGGCCATGGTGCCGGCGCTTGCTTGGTCCAGCGTGTTATTGCCGATGGCTGTGGCCTGGGCGCTGCCGATCGAGAAATTGATGGTCTGGTTGGCGTTGGCGCCGACCTGGAACTGGGCGTTGTTCAGCGAACCGTCGAGGGTATTCTGGCCGTTGAACTGGGTGGTGTTGGCGACGCGGTTCAATTCCTGCTGCAACTGGCTGACTTCCTGCTGGATCGAGGCGCGGTCGGAAGCCGAGTTGGTGCCGTTGGCGCCTTGCACCGCCAGGGTGCGCATCCGTTGCAGCAGATCGGTCGCGGTGGACAGGCCGCCTTCTGCGGTCTGCGCCAGCGAGATGCCGTCGTTGGCGTTACGGGCTGCCTGCGACAAGCCATTGATCTGGCTGGTCATCCGGTCGGAAATCGCCAGGCCGGCGGCGTCGTCCTTGGCGCTGTTGATGCGCAGGCCGGAAGACAGACGCTGCAGCGAAGAGGCCAGCGAGGACTGCGAAGTCGTCAGGTTGCGCTGCGAATTCAACGACGAGATGTTGGTATTGATGACTGAAGCCATGTTGATTCTCCTGTAATGAGCCGATGGTGTCCGGCCTGGGCACTTTCGTTGGCGGTTTGCACTTTCTTGGTAAATGCAAACCGCCGTTGGGTGTGGTATCGGACGCGGCTGGAAAAAGTTGAGCTTTTACGAAAATTTCTTTTTCCAGCCTGGTCCGAATCCGGGCCAGATGCCTGTTTGTCGGCTTGTGGCGCGGAAATCTTTAAGGAATTCGCGGCCCGGCGCGAAGATATAAATTCGCCGGCAACCCTTCAGATTTTCGGTTTGGTGTCGATTGGGCGGCGCGGCGGGCATGGGCTGGTCGACTCGAATGAGCTGGGGCGGAACACGGCGCGAGCCTGCGGAATTTTTTTGACGGCAGCCTTCGTGCGGCTCCCATCGTTAAGCATGCCTGGCGCCGGTTGGCAGTGCCCGCCATGCTAACACTGGAATATTGCGGCTGAAATTTTAAGTTATGCTGGAGTATGGTTATAAAGCATATATTTTAAAGGCGGAATTGGCTGCCTATATGTGGAGTATGCTGTTCCAGGCGGAGCTGCGCCGAGTGCGGGCGAGGCGGCCTTGAGTCGCCACAACCAGTTCAGCCGGCGTTGACCACGCGGTTCTTGCCGGCTTTCTTCGCCTTGTACAAGGCGGCGTCGGCGCGCCGGAGCAGGGATTTCCGGTCTTCGCCGGCGGCGCGCAGGGCCAGGCCGGCGGAGAAGGTGATCAGGATGCGCTGGTGGTTGTGCAGGAAGATGCGCTTGGTCAGTTCGCGCTGCAGGCGGGTGACGGTGGCGCTGGCCGATTCCAGCGTGGTGTCGGGTAGCAGGATCAGGAATTCCTCACCGCCGAAGCGGGCGAGGATATCCATCGTGCGCAACGTGTCCTTGATCACGCGCACCAGGTGGATCAGCGCTTCGTCGCCGACGGCGTGGCCGTGCGAATCGTTGATGCGCTTGAAGTCGTCCAGATCCAGCATGGCGACGCACAGCGGCGTGCCGCGGCGGTCGGCGCGCGCCAGTTCGCGCTCGAAAACGTCGTCCAGGCCGCGCCGGTTGAGGCTGCCGGTCAACTGGTCTTCGCGTACCATTTCGCTCATGTGCGCCAGTTGCGTTTCCAGCGACTTGATGCGGCCGTCCGCGGTTTGCGCCTCTTGCTGGGCCTGCAGCATCTGGTCGCGCGAGCGCAGCGCTTCGCTTTGCAGCAGCAGCGTTTCGCGCATCACGTCGTGCAGGATGGTGTTGAGTTTGCCGATGTCGTCGGTGCGGCTGATTTCAGTCGTGTAGTGCTCGATTTTCCGGTGATAGTCGCGCGTGGTGGCGGCGGTGGCGGACAGGCACTCGATGAAGGTCAGCATCATGTGCTTTACCGTGACCTTGGCGTCGGTCAGGCTTTGCTTCAACACGCCTTGCTGGTAGATGACTTCCTTCAGGCTGCGCGTGGCATCCTGCAACGCGGCAGAATTGATCGGCCCGGCGAGCAGCGCCTGCACGCTGGCGATCTGGCCGGCCAGCCAGCTGTCTTCTTCGGCCAGGTCCTTGACGTTGTCAAGCAGCAGCCGGAACAGCCGCAGCAGCATCTCCTGCTGGTGCTGCATGTCTTCGCTGTCCTGTTCGATGTGCAGGCACAGTTGGCGCAGCCGGCCGGCGGTCTGGCTCAGCGCGTCGGTGCTGTCGGCCTCCTTGATGCTGGCGGCCAGCGCCTGCGCCTCGGCCATCAGTTGCGGCGCATGCTGCAGTTGCGCGGTCAGCGCCACATTCAGGGCGCGCACCAGCATGTCGCGCAGCAGATTGCCCTGGGCGCCGGTGAGAATGACCGACGGCGGCAAGGTGGGCGCCGATTGCGGTGCGGCGTCGATCGCGGTCGCTGCCGGCGGCAGGTGTTGTTCCAGCAGCCGGTTCAGGTGTTCGCTGAAGTCTTGCCAATTGCCTTGCGCGCTCGCTTGGACGCACTGGCGGCCGAGTTCGGCGACCGCGCCGGTCCCGGCCGCGAGCCGCGCGGCAAAGCCGGCGAGTACGGTTTCAGCGTCGGTTTGCACGGGCAGGCCGGCAATTTCATCGTAGACCGCGCGGTAGGCGTCCGGAGTGGGGGCAATGCGCCGCTCCGCCAGGCGATAAAAGGCTTCGCGCGCGATGTCGGCGGCGTTTTGCTGGGCGGGTTCGGTTGGCATGGCGGGGAGCGGGCTGTCCGATTCTGTGGTGCAACAATTTTAACCCGTCATGATCGCGCGCTTTGACGGCGCGAATCTGGCAAATTTTGACGTTGCCGGTATTTTGTGCGTTTCTGTTGTTTTTTCGATCAACCGGCGATGCGGTAATCAGGCCGCGCGCACCACGCGGTTTTTCCCAGCCTGTTTGGCCCGGTACAGCGCGGCGTCGGCGCGCGCCACCAGCGTCGGCCGCCCTTCATTGGCGGCGCGCAGGGCGACGCCGGCGCTGAAGGTGATCGGCAGCCGCTGGCGCTTGTGGATGAAGACCTGTTCGGCCAGTGCTTGCTGCAGGCGCGCCAGCGCCAGGCCGGCGGCTTCCAGCGTGGTATCCGGCAGCAGAATCAGAAATTCCTCGCCGCCGAAGCGGGCCACGTTGTCCACGCTGCGCAAGGTTTGCTTGATGACCCGGACCACGTGCACCAGCACGTCGTCGCCGGTGCAGTGGCCGTAGGTGTCGTTCAACTGCTTGAAGTCGTCGAGGTCGAGCATGGCTACGCACAAGGGCGTGCCGCAGCGGTTGGCGCGGCCCAGTTCACGCGAAAACATGTGGTCCAGGCCGCGCCGATTGAGGCTGCCGGTCAATTGGTCTTCGCAGACTAGTCCGTTCAGTTGTTCCAGCCGCGATTCGAGGGCGCGGATGTGGCTGTTGGCGTCTTGCGGGGTGCGCGCGCGGCTCTTGCCCAAGCGCGCCAGCATGGCTTCGGCCTGATCGGATGCGGCGCCCGCGATTTCATCATATAACGCGCGATAGGCGTCCGGCGTGGGAGCGATGCGGCGCACCGCGAGCCGACGCAAGACTTCGAAGCCGACATCGACCGGATTCGGCGCGGACGAATCGCTCGCTTTGGTCTGTGTCGCTTGCATGAATGCCTCCCGCCTGAGATGTTCTTATTGTGATCATGTTATGAGGCCAGCCGGCATCTGGATACGGGGAGTAGCGGCGGAAAGGGGTCGCAGATTGAAGTTTCGGGGGCGGTTCATTGGTCACCTTCCGCTCCTGTCGTTGCCGTGGCATTAGGCGAGAACCCAGTGCCGTTTTTCCGATATGACCCGCGCCGCACTGACGCTGCCCGGGAGCACGGCGCTGGATTTCCCCCCTGCGGGCACGACAGGCGTTCACGGCTTGAAAGGCGATACCTCTTGAGAGGCGAGACATCGCAAGCGCTGGTCTTGCGGCTTCAAACCGGAACAACAAGCGGATGGCTTTAATCCACCAGCTGATTCTTGATCGCGTAATGCGTCAGTTCGGCGTTGTGGCGCAGTTTCATTTTTTGCAGCAGGCGCGAGCGGTACATGCTGATGGTCTTGACCGAGAGCATCAGTTCGGCGGCGATATCGCTGACGGTCTTGCCGGAGGCAATCATGGTCATGGTCTGGTATTCGCGGTCGGACAGCATCGTGTGAGGCGGCCGTTCGTGATCTTCGTCCAGCTGGTTGGCGAGCTCCTGGGCCAGGGTTGGACTGATGTATTTGCGGCCGGCGGCAACCTGCCGGATCGCGGTGACCAGTTCCGCTGGTGCGCTTTGCTTGTTGAGATAGCCGGCGGCGCCCGCTTTCAAGGCCCTGATCGCATACTGATCTTCGCGGTGCATCGACAGCATCAGCACCGCCAGCTTGGGAAATTCCGTCCTCAGTTGTTTCAGGATGTCGATGCCGCTGCGGTCGGGCATGGAAATGTCGAGCAGCATGACGTCGCATTGGCCGCGCCGCACCAACTTGATCGCTTCGAAGCCGCTGGCGGCGTCGCCGGCAACGGTGATGTCGGTGGTGTCGGCCAGGATCTGTTTCAGGCCTTCGCGCACGATGGCGTGGTCGTCGGTAATCAGGACCTTTAATTTTCTGGTGGAGTGTTTGCTTGTCATGAAGATTTGTATTGTTATTGCTGGTTGTCGTGCGCTTCTTTTGCTGCTTTGTCCGGCAGCGGAATACGGATCGCCACCACGCTGCCGCCGTCGGGGGCGGCGCTGATGCTGAGGCTGCCGCCGAGTGTGTTGGCGCGCTCGATCATGCCGCGAATGCCGAAGGAGTTTGGCTTCAGGCGGTCAGCGGCGACAATGCCGCGACCGTTATCGCTGATTTCAAGATGCACGCCGTGCCGGTTTTTACCGAGCCGAACGCGCACTTGGCTGGCGTGCGCATGCTTGCCGATATTGGTCAGTGTTTCCTGGAAGATGCGAAACAGCGCTGCCGCCTGATCCGGGTGCAAATCCAGCTCACCCGCCTCCGAGGAAAAAATACAGGGGATGCCAGCCTGCTTTTCAAATTCCTGCGCTTGCCAATCGATCGCGGCGACGATACCGAAGTCGAGTACGCCCGGGCGCAGGTCGACGGAGATGCGATGCACCGATTCAATGGTGCGATCGACCAGGGCATCGAGATAGGCGGCCTTGCCAGCCAGCGTGTCGTCGCCGGCCGGCAGGCGCCGCGTCAACAGCGCCAGCGCCATCTTGATCGCGGTCAGGTTGCCGCCCAGGTCATCATGTATTTCGCGGGCGATGCGGGTGCGCTCTTGTTCCTTGACCGTTTCCACATGCGCCGACAGCTCAGCCAGCTGCGCGCGCGAGCGCGTGATTTCAGCTCGCTCCAGCTTGCTTTCGGTGATGTTGGTCATGATGCCTTCCCACTGCACCAGGCCGCCTTCCAGCGCGCGCGGCGTGCCGCGCAGGTTGATCCACTTGATGTCCTTCCATGCCTCGATCCAGATGCGGCCTTCCCAGTTCCAGGCCTTCATGTCGGCGGCGGAGGCGGCCATCGATGCCAGCCAGGAAGGGCGGTCTTCGGGCAAGATCAAATGCAGGAACAGTGCCGCATCGGTACACAGCCGCTCGGCGGTGACCCCCAGCAGCGCATGGCAGCCGTCGCTCAAATAGGGGAAGGCAATGCTGCCGTCGATTTGCCGCAACAGCTGGTACACCAGGCCGGGCGTATTCGAGACGATGGCGCGAAAACGTGCTTCGCTCAGATGCAGAGCATGGGCAGATTCATAGTGGGAACTAAGATCGTTGCCAATCGCAATGAATACCGGCGCCGGTTCGAGCGACGATCGCAGCAGCCGCAATTCGATCGGATAGCGGCTGCCGTCGTGGCGTGTCAGGACGGTGCCCAGCGTGATGTGCGCTGCCGTGTCGCGGTACAGAGGCTGCAAGATCTGACGGCAACTGGCCTCGTTCAGGTCGCGGGCCACATCCGGTAAGCTCATTCCGGCCAGCCGGTGCTGCGGATATTGCAGGTTGGCGTGCGCCGCCGGATTCAGGTACAGCAGGCGCAGGCTGTCGCAATCGATTGCATAGATTTCATTGAAAGACCCTTGCATTACCGTCGTCAGCCACTCCGCCCGCATCTGCCCGATGGAGGCATTGGCTCCATCGGCGCCACCCGCAGGCGACTCGGCAGGGCAGCGCGGGAGGGGGGCAGAAGGCGTAGTTTTCATCGTCGACGCGCTACTGCTAGATCAGGTTTTCGTACACGATTGCCTGTGGCGGCACCGAACGCTTGAGCCAGCCCAGGAATTGGTCGGCCGGCATCGGACGGCTGATGAAATAGCCCTGGCCCTGGTCGCAACCCATGCGTGCCAGCAGCTGCAGCGCCGTGTCGCTTTCGATGCCTTCGGCCACCACGCGCAGCCCCATGTTATGGCCTAGGTCAATGGTGGAGCGGACGATAGTGGCATCGTCGGTTTCGTGTTTCATGTTCATGACAAATGACTTGTCGATCTTGAGTTCATGCACCGGCAGCCGCTTCAGGTAAGACAGGGAGGAATAGCCGGTGCCAAAATCGTCGATCGACAGCTCGATCCCCATCGCGTACAGGCGTTCCAGTGTCTGCTGGGCGCGTACCGGGTCGTCCATGATGGCGCTTTCGGTGATTTCGAGACAAAAGCACGAGGACGCCACTTGGTGCCGTACTAGAATTTCCATGAATTTGGTTGGCAGATCCTGGTCCAGCAGGTCGCGCGTGGAGAGGTTGACCGATATTTTCAGATGTACGCCGGCCGTTTCCCAGCGGCTGTACAGGGCCGCCGCCTGCTCCAGAACCCAGCGCGTCAGGTTGCGGATGAACCCGGTTTTTTCGGCGAACGGGATGAACTGGTCTGGTTGCAACAATCCTCTTTTGGGATGCATCCAGCGCACCAGCACCTCGACGCCGATGACTTTTCTGCTCGGCAGCAGGATCTTGGGCTGAACGTGCAGCCGGAATTCGCCGTTGTCGATGGCATGGCGCAATTCGCCCAGTAGTGACAGGCTTTCCTGGCTGCTCTTGTCGATTGCGGCGTCGTACACCACCGCTTCGTTGCCGCCGGTCTTGGCGGCATACATGGCTACTTCGGCGCGGCTGAGCAGCGACTCCGCATCGTTGCCGTGCGCCGGGAAGCCGGCGATGCCGATGCTGGCGCCCAGATCGATCGTCTGGTCGTCCAGTGAGATCGGCGTTTCCAGTGATTTCAGGATGCGGCTGGCGATTTCCTGAGCTTCGCCGAGGCTGCTGTCGGCCAGCAGGACCGCGAATTCGTCTCCGCCCAGGCGGGCAATATGATCAGCGCTCTTGATCTTCAGAGAGGACAGGCGATGCGCTACCTGCTGCAGGAGCGCATCGCCAAACGTATGGCCGAGCACGTCGTTGACATGCTTGAAGCGATCCAGGTCCATCATCAACACATGGCAGGAGAGGTGGTCTTTACGCGCCTGCGTCAGCGCGCCGTCGAGCAGGGCCACAAATTGGGTGCGGTTCGGCAGGTTGGTCAAGTTATCCCAATACGCCAGGCGGCGGATTTCCAGCTCGCGATTGGCGATACCTTCGCGCATGGTGTCGAAGGCGCGCGATAATTCGCCGATTTCGTCTTCCCGCTTGATTCCAATCAGGCCCTGGTAATAATCGCCTCCGCCCAGCCGTTTGGCGCCTTCCGCCAGTTGTCGCAGCGGCCCGGTAATCCGTCTGGCGATCAGCGCACTGCCGATTACCGCCAGCGCAATGCCAACCGCGGTCAGCGCCAACAGCGCCAGCAGCAGGCCGCGATAGGGCGCCATGGCCTGGTCGATCGAGTCATGCAGGACTACGATCGCGGTCTGGCTAGGATCTTGCGCGAGGCGGAAGATGCGCGTGGCCAACTCGTCGCCGTGCAGTTGCAGTTCTGCGGGTGAGAGTGCCGCGCCAGACGCCGCTTGCAACTCCACGCTGAGCTTGTCAAGATCGGGCTGGCTCAGGGTCGACATGCCGGCTTGCCACTGGCCGCCGTTGGCACGCGTCAGGATGGAGACCTCCAGCGGCATCAGTTCACGCATATCAGCAATGAGCGCCTGATCGATCGGCTGCGCCATCGCCACCCAGCCGATCGTGATGGGTGCCATCACTGGCACCACCTCCACCCGGAATACGCGATTGGCCAGCAGCACAATACCGGTAGCCTTGCCAGCCTGCTCGGCGCCATCCACCAGTTGCAGGATCGCTTGATCCAGGTTCGGCAACGACTGGTCACCGTTGCTGGCCCGGAGCCGATGATCCGCTCCCACCAATGCCGTTAGGGTTGCGCCACTGCGGCCGCGGTAATTGAATAGTGCGGCACCGATGGCTTCATAATCCTCGTTGCTGGCTGCCTGCTGGAAGTCATGATCGGCAGCCAGCAGGCGTGCTGCCTGTTCCAGGTTTTTTGCGCCCTGCTGCAGTAGATTCTTAAATGTCCGTTCACCAATCGCCAACTGCGCGCTGGCCGCGGCCCGCACATTTTTCTCGATCCCGGCACGAATCATCCAAAGCCCTGCCAATTGGACTATCAAAATCAGAAGTAGAAACAGACCGACGATGCGGGTTTCCAGGCTGCGCAAACGCATGGCGCCGCCTAATGCATGCTGGACGGGTCGATACGGTGCACAGGCAGCACCTTCTCGCCGTCAGTTTCTGGCATGTCGTTCAGGAGCGGGAGCGCCACAGCTACAGAACTGGTCAAAGTTGGTAATCTCATTTGTGGTCGCTGAATGTTCATGTTCGCTTTTGTCCCCGGAGGGTAGTTGCTACTAGCGCGAAGTGCCCGATGTCCGGGCACGGTCATGGGGGCCGACCGGGGGATTAGCCCAGTGGATTTTTGCAGTTGATGGAGTGAACGACGCAGCAAAGTTGAAGCCACAAAAATCTTGAGCCAGGCCGACTTGATGAATGGTTTTCAATTTCCGGGGGAACAAGAAATGTGGCTTTGAACTGCCTACTTAACCCGGAACCCCGCTGTTATCGAAAAGGCAAACGACAAGCTGCCACGTAGAAAGTTTCGATTTGACTGACTTTAGCATAAGTAATTTGCAAAAAAAGCCGTTGTCGACGCCAGGATGGAAAAAGTCGCAATTCGATCCACCGGTGTCGCGTTGTAACGACTAGTCGGATAGCGGATTAGCAGAAATGATTTGAAATTAGTGCTTTTAAAAGGAAATTAACTCATGCTATACTCTCGCTCTTCGCGGCTGTAGCTCAGCTGGATAGAGTACTTGGCTACGAACCAAGGGGTCGTGGGTTCGATTCCTGCCAGCCGCACCAGTAATAGAAAGGGTCTACCGCAAGGTAGGCCCTTTTTCTTTGCGCGCGATTTATCCGTGGTTTATCCCGACAATTATCCTGAGGCTCCGGTTTTTTTATTGCTCTTGCCGCAAGCAGGCAGCACACTTTGGATTCCATTCTTGTCAAGGAAATCCGATGCCGGACTCAATCACCGCCACTATCAATGCCAGGCTCACGCAGCTTGGCATTTCCCTTCCAGAGCCGCCGGTGCCGGCGGGAGCGTATCGACGCATCGTTATCCGCAACGGGATCGGCTTCATTTCGGGGCAGTTTCCGCTGGTTGATGGCGAGCTGGCCTATGCCGGTTGTGTCGGGGCCGAGCTGACGGAAGATCAAGGCCGCCTGGCAGCGCGGATCGCCGCCATCAATGTGCTGGCGCAGATTCACGGCCACCTTGGCGGCTTCGAGGGCTTTGCCGGGTTGCTGCGAATCGAGGGGTATGTGGCGTCTGCCGCGGGAAATTTCAGCCAGCCGAAGGTGTTGGACGGCGCGTCCGATTTGCTGGTCGCCGTCCTCGGGCCTGAGCTTGGCGCGCATGCGCGTACCGCTTTCTCGGTCGCGCAACTGCCGCTGGGTGCTCCGGTCGAGCTGGCCGTCAGTTTTGCGATGGCCGCCACGTAGCAGAACGGTCCGCCTGAGCGATTAATAGTCGAGCGCAATCAGGGATCGATCGTCGTCAGCGCTTGGGTCGGCCATTGTTGTGCGTTCGCAAAGTGCTTCATACTGCTTCTTCCAAGATAGCAACTCTCATCCGAAGGAGACAAATGCCAATGACTGCATCTCAGGATTTTTCCCGGGGCACCGCTTTCGTGCGCGGCCAATACGTTCCGATTGCCGACGCCGCCATCTCGATCACCGATTGGGGATTTCTGCGTTCGGATGCGACTTACGACGTGGTGACGGTATGGGACGGCGCCTTCTTCCGGCTCGATGCGCACCTGGAACGCTTCCTGCGCAGCTGCGCGCGCCTGCGCCTGGATCCCGGCTGCACTCCGGCGCGCATCGTCGAGGTGCTGACGCAGTGCGTGCGCCTGTCCGGCTTGCGCGATTCTTATGTCGAGATGATCTGCACGCGCGGCCAGCCGGCCTGGGGTTCGCGCGACCCGCGCCAGGCGCTCAACCAGTTCTATGGGTTCGCCGTGCCTTTTGTCTGGCTGGCCAATGAGGAGCAGCGGAGCCGTGGCTTGCATGTGATGGTGAGCGAGATTCAGCGTATTCCGGCGCGCTCGGTGGACCCGACGATCAAGAATTATCACTGGAACGATTTGACGATGGGCTTGCTCGGTGCGCTGGACGCCGGCGCCGACAGCGTGCTGCTGACCGATGACGCCGGCAATATTGCCGAGGGCCCGGGCTTCAACCTGTTTTGCGTGAGCGACGGCGTGCTGGTGACGCCTGCCGAGGGCGTGCTGGAAGGCGTGACGCGCCGCACGGTGCTGGAGATCGCGCAGACGCTCGGCTTGCCGGTGCAAATCCGCGCACTGCCGGCGCGGGAGCTGCGGCGCGCCCGGGAAGTGTTCCTGTCCACCTCGGGCGGCGGCGTGCT
>DATJCV010000037.1:0-24422 GCA_035497775.1 Burkholderiaceae bacterium
CTTTTCACGCAGCAGCACATCCGAAATGTCGCGCAACAAGCCTTGCCGGTCGTTCGCCAGCACAAACAGATCAACCGGATAAACCGTATCGCTGGCGGGCTTGCCCCAGGTGGTCTGGATCACGCGCTCCGGCGTATGACGTTCCATCTCGGCGAAATTCTTGCAGCTGGTTCGATGGATCGAAACGCCTTTGCCGCGCGTGACGAAACCGACGATCTGGTCCGGCGGCGCCGGCTTGCAGCATTTCGCCAGCTGGGTCAGCAAGCCGCCGGTGCCGACCACCAGCACGCCCGAGCTGGCGCCCTGGATCACGCTCGAGGCGCGGCTCTTGCGCGTGATCGCGGCCTCGGCTTCTTCCACCGTGGCCGGCGCAACTTTTTCGGGCTCGCCGCCCTGCAAGGCCTGTTCCACCTGGCGCAGGCTGAATTCATCCTTGCCGATCGCCAGGAACAGTTCGTCCGGCTTGGCAAAATCCAGCTTGCGCGCCAACTCTTCCAGGTTGACCGCGGTCTTGCCTTCGCGCTGCAGGGTTTTTTCCACCAGTGCGCGGCCATTGGCCAGCGTTTCCTGCTGCTCGATGGCGTTGAACCAGGCGCGCACCTTGGAACGGGTGCGGCTGCTGGCCGCGTAGCCGGGGGAGAGCCAGTCGCGCGACGGCCCGGCCGCGCCCGGCACCCCGCCCTGACCCGCGCGCACGGTGATGATTTCCACCGTCTGACCGTTTTTCAACGGCGTATTCAAGGGCACCATGACGCCGTCCACGCGGGCGCCGCGGCAGCGATGGCCGACCTCGCTGTGCAGGTGGTAGGCGAAGTCGATCGGCGTGGCGCCGCTCGGCAGTTCGATCACGCGCGCCTGCGGCGTCAGGACGTAGATGCGGTCGTCCAGCGTCGCCGTTTTGAGCTGTTCGACCCATTCGCGGCGGCTGTCTTCGCTGCCGACCACGGACTCGGCCACTTCGGTTTTCCAGGCCAGCAGTTGCCGCAGCCAGGCGATTTTTTCGTCGTATTTCTGTGCCGAGAAATTCGAGCCGCCGCTTTCCTTGTAGCGCCAGTGCGCCGCCACCCCGTATTCGGCGAAATAGTGCATCTCGCGCGTGCGCACCTGCACCTCGAGCGGCCGTTGGTCTTCGGCGATCACCACCGTGTGCAGCGACTGGTAGCCGTTCGGCTTGGGGCGTGAAATGTAATCGTCGAATTCGCTCGGGACCGGAGTCCAGATGTGGTGCACGATGCCAAGCGCGGTATAACACTCCTTGACGTCCTCGACGATGACGCGAAACGCGCGCACGTCGTACAGCTCGGAAAAATCGAGCTCCTTGCCTCTCATCTTGTTCCAGATGCTGTAGATATGCTTGGGTCGACCCGACACCTCGGCCTTGACCCCGGCTGCCGTCAGTTCCCGGCGCAGGCGGCTGATCGCGGCCTCGACAAAACCTTCGCGCTCGATGCGCTTTTCTTCCAGCATGCGGGCAATGCGCTTGTAAGCAGCGGGTTCGAGGAAACGGAACGACAGGTCTTCCAGTTCCCATTTCAGCTGCCATACGCCCAGCCGGTTGGCCAGTGGCGCGTAGAGGTCGAAGGTTTCGCGCGCATAACGCCGGGTATCGGCATTTTCCAGCTTTTGTTCGCTGAAGTAGCGCAAGGTGGTCACGCGCGAGGCCAGCCGCACCAGCACCACCCGCATGTCGGACGCCATCGCCAAGAGCATCTTGCGCAGCGTCTCGACCTGGGCGCTGGTTTGCTGCGCCGCGTTCTTGCCGCGCTGGGAAGGCGCACCCTGCCGCTGGCTGAAAGTTTGCGCATGCAGCCGGATCAACTGCCGCACCCCGGCCACGAAATCGGCGATTTCCTTGCCGAATTCAGTCTCGATCCTGGCCGCTGCCGGCGGGTTGACTTCCGGCAATTCAAACAGCAAGCCAACGATGCGCGTATCGGCATCGGTCTTCAGCATTGCCAAGACCGCAGCAGCCGCCTGCGAAAAACGAAACGCATCTTGGCCAGTGAATACCGCCTTGCCGGCGTACAGCGGCTCGACAAAGGCCAGGGCCCGCTTGACGCGCGCGCTATCCTCGGCGGCGAGGCCGGCGCACAGTTGCACTTCAACTTCAGCGGCCGAGGCTGCAATCGAAACCATGCGACTCTATCTACTTCAGCGCCGCCGTCACGACCATTTCCACCAGCCACTCGGTCCTCGCCAACTTGGCTTCGACCGTGGCGCGCGGCGGCGCGTGGCCGTCGGCCACCCATGCGTCCCAGACCGCATTCATGTCAGCGCTATCCTTGATGTCGGCCAAAAAGACCTGGCACATCAGGATGCGCGTCTTGTCGCTGCCGGCTTCATTCAAGAGGCGGTCGATATTTGCCAGCACTTCACGCGTCTGGCCTTCGATATTGTGCGTCACATCTTCCGCGACCTGGCCCGCGAGATACACGGTGCCGTTGTGGATCGCCATTTCCGACAGGCGTTTTCCGACGTGCGAGCGTTTGATGTCCATGCTGTCCTCGTTAGGTAGTGAGCTGAATCAATCGATTGAAAAACAGGTCGCCGGCCTCAGTCAAGCAGGAACCGGCGCACCAGCGCGATCTGGTCGTCATGCATGAAGGTCGGCGCATGGCCGACGCCCGCGATTTCCACCAGGCGCGCACGCGGGCCGCGCTGCGTCATCTGCTGCGCCACCTCCGCCG
This sequence comes from Burkholderiaceae bacterium, assembly GCA_035497775.1. GTDB lineage: Bacteria > Pseudomonadota > Gammaproteobacteria > Burkholderiales > Burkholderiaceae_D > DATJCV01. The sequence goes on from DATJCV010000037.1 coordinate 2,688, forward strand.
TCAGCAAGTCGGACTGGGCGCCGCGCACCAGCAGCGTCGGACACGTGATCGCATCCCAGGCGGCCCACAAACTGACTTCGGCCTGCTCCGCAATCTGCGGCGTGATCGCCTTGAACGAGCGTGCCAGCCCCAGATCGTAATTCCGGGTCCACTGGCCGTCCTTGTCCTGGCACAGAACATCGGCCGCCAGCTTGTGCCATTCGGCATCGCTGTGCGGACCGAATGGCAGCGAAATCTCGCGCACGTATGCGGCCGCCTGTTCGAACGTGGCAAAACGCACCGGGTTGCCGATATAGTCGCCGATGCGCGCCAGCGCCTCCGGATTCAGCGTCGGGCCGATATCGTTCAAGACCAGCTTGCGGATCGGATTGCCGGCCAGCGATGCCATGCCGATGCCGATCAGGCCACCCATCGAGGTGCCGAACCAGTCCACCGTCTCGGCCTGCAGCCGCGCCAGCAGCGTCACCATGTCGGCGACGTATTGCGGCAACTGGTAATGACTTGGATCGCGCAGATGGTCCGAGCGGCCGCGTCCCACCACGTACGGCGCCACCACCCGATAGTGTTCGCACAGGGAGCGCGCCAGCGTATCGAAATCGTCCGCCACCCGAGTGACGCCATGTACGCACAGCAGCACGCGGGGGTTGCGCGGGTCGCCCCATTCCTTGTAGACCATCCGATGCAGGCCGCTCGGGGAAAGGCATTGCACCTGCTTGAAATGCGGTTCGCTCATGACGTTCCTGGGTGGTTATCGATTCCGACATTTTACTGTCGTTGCGCTTAAAATCGTGGCGAGGCTGGCATTTTGAACAATTCAACTCAAGGAACGTCATGCAAAAATCTCTGGAGGGAAAAACCGCTCTCGTCACCGGCTCGACCTCGGGCATCGGCCTCGGCATTGCGCACGCGCTGGCCGCGCAAGGCGCCAATATCGTCTTCAATGGCTTTGGCGACGCCGGCGAAATAGCCGCGCTGCAAGTCGAGACCGCGCGCCAGTTTGGCGTGCAGGCGGTGTATCACGATGCCGATATGTCGAAGCCGGCCGCGATCGAGGCCATGATGAAATTCGCCGCCGACCGCTTCGGCGCGATCGATGTGCTGGTCAACAATGCCGGCATCCAGCACGTGGCCAACATCGAGGATTTCCCGACCGAAAAATGGGATGCCATCATCGCCATCAACCTTTCCTCGGCCTTCCACACCACGCGCCTGGCGCTGCCGGCGATGAAGGCGCGCAACTGGGGCCGCATCATCAACATCGCCTCGGCCCACGGCCTGGTCGGCTCGGCGCAAAAATCGGCCTATGTCGCCGCCAAGCACGGCATCGTCGGCCTGACCAAGGTGACGGCGCTGGAAACCGCACCGACCGGCATCACCTGCAACGCGATCTGCCCCGGCTGGGTGCTGACGCCGCTGGTGCAGAAACAGGTCGATGCCCGCGCCGCCCAGGAAAATCTGTCGAACGACGCCGCCAAGAAAAGCTTGCTGGCCGAGAAGCAGCCGTCCGGCGAATTCGTCACGCCGGAACAATTGGGCGCTCTGGCGGTCTTCCTTTGTAGCGAGGCTGCCAGTCAGGTGCGTGGCGCGGCATGGAATATGGACGGGGGTTGGGTAGCGCAATAAACAACACCAGTTCGCAACCTCGCTGAAATTTAAAGGAGTATTTTTAAAACCTCATCTCTTTAGTGCGAGATAGGCTGATTTTTCCGCATACTCCTGATTTTCTGAAACTTCTGCAAGATCGGCGCGGAGGTTGTTGCCGCGCTTTTCAACCGGACACAATCGGGAGCGCGCGATGACCGATCGAACCAGGCCAGCAATTTCAGCACGCCACCTGGGTGGCAACATACGCATCGTGATGGCTGCGCTGCTCGGCGCCATCGGCGTTGCCGCTATTGTCACTTCCTGCGGCGGCGGTGGCGACTCCGCCGCCCCTTCCATTGTTGTGCCTCCGGTCACTGCGCCGCCAACCACCGACGCGCCTGCGGGCGTGAGCAAGAGTGTCGTTCTGCAGGTACCGGCGAGTATGAGTAGCGCGCCGTTCGACGTGCCACGCACTCTGATGGTGCCGTCCGGATTCGATATCCATGTCTTCGCGCGCGTGCCCAACGCCCGCTTCATGGCGCTGGCGCCGAACGGCGATTTGCTGGTTTCCGATCCGGGCAACGGCATCATCACCTTGCTGCGCGCCAACGGCAGCGCCGCTCCGCTCCAATTCACGTTCGCCGCCGGCCTCAGGATGCCGCAAGACATCGCTTTCCAGACGATCGGCAACACTACTTTTGTCTATTTGTCGGAGTCGAACCGGATCATTCGCGCGCCCTACACCAGTGGCGATACGACGATCGGCGCGATACAGGTCATCGTCGATGGTCTGCCGGACGCCTCGACACCGGAACTGGGCGGCGCCTACAGCCATGCACTGAAGAATTTCACACTGCACAACGGCCTGCTATATGTCTCGATCGGCTCCAGCTGCAATGCCTGCACCACCGACACCACATCCAATCCGATTCGCGCCGCGATCTATGTGTACAACCAGGATGGCAGCAACGGCCGCCTGTTCGCAAGCGGCATTCGCAACGCTGAAGGACTGAGGTTCCGTCCCGGCACCGATGAATTATGGGCGGTGGTCAACAATCGCGACAACATCGCCTATCCATTCCACAAGGATATCGACGGCGATGGCATGGATGACTTCGGCCGCATCATTCAGAGCTATGTCGACGGCCATCCACCCGACTTGCTGATCAAGGTCAAGGATGGCGGCCAGTACGGCTGGCCGTTCTGCAACTCGAATCCGGATGGGGGGCTGGACAACATGCCATACGACCGCGATGCCCAGTTCAATGCCGATGGCAGCCAACTGGACTGCAGCACCATCGACCGCGTGACCAAGGGCATACCCGCCCATTCGGCACCGCTCGGCATGAGCTTCCTGCAGGACTCCGGCCTGCCGGCCAGCTATCGCGACGCGCTCGTGACCGGCCTGCACGGCTGCTGGAATTGCAGCGCATTCAACGGCCATAAGGTCGCGCTGTATCCAATGCGAGCCGATGGCAGCGTCGGCGATGCCGTTGACCTGGTCACAGGCTGGCTCACCGATGCCGCCAACAAGATTCGCTGGGGCCGCCCGGTGGATGCGATCCCGGACGGCAAGCAGGGGCTGTATATTTCGGACGACCTGTCCGGCACCATCTACCAGCTCACCAGCGGTTGAGTCCGGCTGGACTCTGCCGCATGGCAGGCATCCAGCGCATCCGCTAGCGGAATCGCAAACGGCGCCGATCGGCGCCGTTTTTTCTACCTAGATGGAGTTTCAACCGACCGCGCTGGTATCCAGAGCCGCTTCGGTTTTTTCAACGATTTCCGCCACCGTCACGCCATTGGCCAGTTCGACCAGCTTCAGTCCGCCCGGCACCACGTCGATCACGCCCAGATCGGTGATGATGCGATTGACGACGCCAACCCCGGTCAGCGGCAGATCGCACTGTTTCAGGATCTTCGGCGAAGTCGAGCCATCCTTGGCGCGTGCCACATGTTCCATCAATACCACCACGCGGCCGACGCCAGCCACCAGATCCATCGCGCCACCCATGCCCTTGACCATCTTGCCTGGGATCATCCAGTTGGCCAGGTCACCCTGTTCCGATACCTGCATCGCGCCCAGGATCGCGATATTGATCTTGCCGCCGCGGATCATCGCAAACGAATCGGCCGAACTGAAGAAAGAGGAGCCGGGCAGCGAGGTCACCGTCTGCTTGCCGGCGTTGATCAGGTCAGCATCGATCTTGTCTTCGGTCGGAAACGGGCCGATACCCAGCAAACCATTTTCCGATTGCAGCCAGACTTCAATATCCTGCGGCACATAATTGGCCACCATGGTCGGCAAGCCGATGCCGAGGTTCACGTAAAAACCATCCTGCAGTTCCTGCGCCGCGCGCGCGGCCATTTCATCGCGAGTCCATGCCATCTCTGTTCTCCGTATCTTTTAGTTGCTGCCGTGGTTGGCACGCACGGTACGCTGCTCGATCCGCTTTTCCGGCTGCGCATTCTGCACGATGCGGTGCACGAAGATGCCTGGCGTATGGACCTGGTCCGGATCGATTTCCCCGACTTCCACCAATTGCTCGACCTCGGCGATGGTGATCTTGCCAGCCATGGCCACCACCGGATTGAAGTTGCGCGCGGTTTTGTTGAACACCAGGTTGCCGGCTTTATCGCCTTTCCAGGCCTTGACCAGCGAAATGTCCGATACCAGCGAACGCTCCATCACGTATTGGTGGCCATCGAATTCGCGCACTTCCTTGCCCTCGGCCACCACGGTGCCCAGGCCGGTACGCGTGAAGAAGGCCGGGATGCCGGCACCGCCGGCGCGCAGTTTTTCCGCCAGCGTGCCTTGCGGCGTGAATTCCAATTCCAACTCGCCGGCCAGAAACTGACGCTCGAATTCTTTGTTCTCGCCGACATACGACGCGATCATCTTGCGAATCTGGCGTGTGGAAAGCAACTGGCCGAGACCGAAGCCATCGACGCCGGCATTGTTCGAGATCACCGTCAGGTTTTTTACCGCCGAATCACGCAGTGCCGCGATCAAAGCCTCGGGAATGCCGCATAGCCCGAAACCGCCGACCGCGATCATCTGGCCGTCCTTCACCACGTCGGCCAGCGCGGTCGCCGCATCCGGATAAACTTTCTTCATATCTACCCCTTCTTGTGTAAAGTAACGCCTGCACGTTTTCCACGTTGCGACGGACAGCATAGAACTGCATGGGGAATCTCACAATACCGTATAAATACGAATTTCGCCGATTCGACAAGGGAAATTACGGGATGCAATCAACGCAAGCCATTGACTACGATGAGATTTTCCAGCAATCGCCGGTCGGTATGTGCGTTTCCAGGCAACGCATCATCCAGGTCAGCAACCATGCGCTGGATCAGATGTTCGGCTATGCGCCGAAGGCGCTGGCCGGCCAATCATTGCTGGTGCTGTACCCGACGCCGGATGAGTTCGAACGCACCGGCGCGCGCATCGTGCCGATCATGAATACCAAGGGCTGCTACGCCGACGATCGCATCATGAAGCGTGCCGACCAGGAGCTGTTCTGGTGCCACGTCACCGGCCGCTCGCTGACGCCGGGCGATCCGCACGGCGCCGGCATCTGGACCTTCGAGGACTTGAGTGAGAAACGGCGTGTTTCGGCGCAACTGACGGCGCGCGAGCGAGAGATTTCAACACTGTTGGCTGAAGGCAAGACCAGCAAGCTGATCGCGCGTGAAATCGGCTTGAGTCCGCGTACGGTAGAAATGCATCGCGCCAAGCTGATGCGTAAATTCGCTGCGTCGACCTCCAGCGAACTGGTGCACCGCTTGCTGGGTATCGCCCTGTAATGCTCGCTACCACGCCGTGCCCATGCCCCCTATTGCCCCAGCAGCGGTGTCGGCGCCTGCTGCAACCGGGCTCGCATCTGCGGCGCCAGCGCCACTGATTTCTCCTGCGCGTAATTGACCCACACCACCTTGGCGCCCCCTTCAGCCGCCAGCACATCAGGCGTGTCAACCCGGCGGATTTCTTGCATGGTCTCGAAACTGGAGCGGCCCGGCACGCCGACATAGGTCAGGATCTCGATCTCGCCCGGATATTTCAGTTGCCGCAGGAAAGTGCAACGGGCGTTTACGATGACTGGTCCCTCGCCTTGCCGATTGGGTTCGCAACCGATCGCCGACAGCCAGTCGATGCGCGCCTGCTCCATGTAGCGGAAGTACACCGTGTTGTTAACATGCCCTGCCGCATCCATGTCGCCCCAGCGGATCGCCAGGCGCGTGATGTGCACCAGTTTTTTTTCGGTCATGGATAAGTCGTTCCGGTCAAATCAAGAGCCGAAGTCCGCTACGCATGCGCTCCGGCAATGGAACCAGGTACCGGCCGACGTCGGCCTGGCGCCTGAACAGAGAGGTGCCGCTTATTGCGCGCTGGCGCCGTCGTCGGCGGTCATGATGGCACCATTGATGAAATGCGATTCGTCGGCCGCCAGCAGCAGCAGCAGGCCATCCAGGTCTTCCGGCTGGCCGAGGCGCTTGCGCGGCAGCATGTCGATCAGTTTCTGGCCTTGCTCGCTTTCAAAGTGCGCAGCGTTGATTTCGGTGCTGATGTAGCCGGGGCAAATCGCATTGACGTTGATGCCGTAGCGGCCCCATTCGACCGCCATCGATTTGGTCATGTGCACCACGCCGGCCTTGCTGACACAGTAAATGCCGATCTGCGGCAACACCCGCAGGCCGGCGACCGACGCAATGTTGATGATGCGGTGCTGTTTCTTCGGGTCGCCCTTGGCGCGCGCGATCATCCGTTTCGCGCTTTCCTGGGCGACGAAAAAGGCGCCGCGCAGATTGGTATCCATCACATAGGCGTAGTCTTCCGGCGTGACATCGAGCAGGCGCTGGGTAGTCGAAACGCCCGAATTGTTGACCAGGATATCAATCGGCCCCGCCTCGGTTTCCGCGTGCGCAATTGCCGCCTTGATGCTGGCGTAGTCGGTCACGTCCAACGCCACCACATGCGCGGCGCCGCCCTCGGCTTCGATTTCGGCACGCAGCTCTTTCAGGCGCTCGATGCGGCGCGACGCCAGCACCACCTGCGCTCCGGCCTGCGCCAGGGTTTTGGCGAAACGCGCGCCCAAACCGCTGGAAGCGCCGGTGATCAACGCGATTTTTCCCTGAAAATTGAATTCGATCCCCACGAGACTCTCCTGATATTCGCTTTAGCCAAATCTGGCGCTTGCAGACACGTTATCATTCCACACCGCGATTAGCGCGCAGTGCCTAGTATTCTGCCGCAAAATCTCCGACAATTAGCACACTCGTTCGAAAATAAATTTTACGGTTGATCCTCATGACTCCAAACCAGACTCAAAGCATTCTAGAACAGTACGGTCCACGCGAAGCGATGGAATACGACGTCGTAATCGTCGGCGGCGGCCCGGCCGGCTTGGCGGCAGCGATCCGGCTGAAGCAGCTGGCAGCGGAAAAAAACCAGGAAGTCTCGGTCTGCGTGCTGGAAAAAGGCGGCGAACTGGGCGCGCACATCCTGTCCGGCGCAGTGATGGACCCGGCCGCGATCACCGAGCTGTTCCCGAACTGGAAAGAGCTGGGCGCCCCGCTCGAGGTGCCGGTGACCGAAGACCGCTTCCTGTTCCTGACCGCGACCAAAGCCTACAAGACGCCGAACTGGATGCTGCCGGCCTGCTTCCAGAATCATGGCAACTATGTGATTTCTCTGGCCAACGTGGTGCGCTGGCTGGGCCAGCAGGCGGAAGCGCTGGGCGTCGAAATCTTCCCCGGCTTTCCAGCCGCCGAAGTGCTGTACACCGATGACGGCCAAGTCAAGGGCGTCGCCACCGGCAACCTGGGCGTCGATCGCCATGGCGAGCCGACTGCCTCGTTCCAGCTCGGCATGGAATTGCATGCCAAATACACCCTGTTTGCGGAAGGCGCGCGCGGCAGCCTCGGCAAGCAGCTGATGGCCAAGTTCAACCTGAATGAGGGCCGCGATCCGCAAACCTACGGCATCGGCATCAAGGAACTGTGGGAAATCGATCCGAAGATGCACCAGCCGGGACTGGTGGTGCACACCGCCGGCTGGCCGCTGGATACCAAGACCTACGGCGGCTCGTTCCTCTACCACCTCGACAACAACCAGGTCGCGGTCGGCTACGTGGTCGGCCTCGCTTACGAAAACCCCTACCTGTCGCCGTACGAGGAATTCCAGCGCTACAAGACCCATCCGGAAATCCGCAAGTTCTTCGAGGGTGGCAAGCGCATCTCCTACGGCGCGCGCGCGCTGACCGCGGGCGGTCTGCAATCGCTGCCCAAGCTGGTGTTCCCGGGCGGCGCCCTGATCGGTTGTGATGCCGGCTTCCTGAATGCGTCGCGCATCAAGGGCAGCCACGCCGCGATCAAGAGCGGATCGCTGGCCGCCGAAGCCGCATTCGGCGCGCTGGCGGCCGGACGTCAGCACGACGAGCTGGCCGCCTTCCCGCAGGCGTTCGAGCAATCCTGGCTGCACGAGGAACTGCATGTGGCGCGCAATTTCAAGCCGTGGATGAGCAAGGGCCTGGTGACCGGCACGCTGATGGTCGGCATTGATCAAGTCGTGTTTCGCGGCAAGGCACCGTGGACCCTGCACCACACGCACGCCGATCACGAATGCCTGAAGCCGGCCGCCGAATGCCAGCCAATCGCCTATCCGAAACCGGACGGCAAGCTGACCTTCGACCGCCTGTCGTCGGTGTTCATCTCGAATACCAACCACGCCGAAGACCAGCCGATCCACCTGACGCTGAAAGACCCGACCGTACCGGTCGACGTCAATCTGGCCATCTACGCCGGGCCGGAAGCGCGCTATTGCCCGGCCGGCGTGTATGAATTCGTGAAAACCGATAATGGCGGGGATCGCTTGCAGATCAATGCGCAAAACTGCGTGCACTGCAAGACCTGCGATATCAAGGACCCGACCCAGAACATCGTCTGGGTCACGCCGGAAGGCGGCGGCGGACCGAATTATCCAAATATGTAAAAATAAAAAAAGCCGCGATTGCGGCTTTTTTTAACAGCAAATTATTCTCGGTGGCAACCACCGCGACCACGCAGCCCGACTTGGGAATCCCTGCAACGGTCTGCCAGCAAGCGCCTCTTGTACCTGCGCCTGCGTCTCCGATCACCACCTTGCGGCTTCCACATACTCCATGGCATACATGTCAATTACAGCCAATAAATGGCCGTCTATGCAACATACCCCCATTACTGCGGTTTTACCAGGATGAATGCGGCCGGCAATGGTCAATGATCGGACTCAGGCATCCATTGGCCAGACAGCATTTTTTCCAGCCAAAAAGCACCGATGATGGTTTTGACGTCGGTCACTTTGCCCTCTCGAACCCAAATCAGTAGATCGGCTATGGGAGCGCGGAAGATTTCCAGGAATTCGCCATCGTCGAGCTGGCTGGTGCCGGCGGTCAGTTGCCGCGCAACGAACAGTTCCAGATGTTCATCGGAATAGGCAATGGCATTGTGGATGGTGCACACTGCCTGCCAGTCGGCGGCGCGATAGCCGGTTTCTTCCTGCAATTCGCGCTGCGCGCACAGCAGGGGATCCTCGCCGGGATCGATTTTCCCGGCCGGGAATTCAATGAAGACCCGCTGCAACGGGTAGCGGAACTGACGTTCCAGCAGCACCGTGCCATCGTCGAACAGCGGCATGATCACCACCGCGCCAGGATGACGGATATATTCACGCTGCGCGGTTTTGCCATCCGGTAATCGTACGCGGTCGCACTCCACCTTGAGAAAATCACCGGCGTACGCCAGTGCGCCGTCGAGGCGCGTTTCCGTCAAATGCTTATCCATGCGACTACTCCAGCAAGAAACGCGGGCGCGAGATCACGAACAGCAGGGACGGCGCCGGTTTGGCAAGCGCTCAGCGGCGCCGTTTGCGCAAATAGCGAAATACGAACCCAGGGTACGCCAGCACGATGAAAAGGCAGCCGGTCACCGCGTAAAACTCCCACCCCTGCGGGAAGGCATTGCCGAGTTGTGCTTCCAGCAAGTGGGCAATGCCGCCGACCAGCGCGTACAAGGCCACCAACTCGATCAGGCGCAGCCAGACCGGCTTGACTGAACGTCCGCCAAAGAGCGAGATGGGAAGCACCGCAAACAGGCGTTCGTTGACAAACGGCAGATTGGCAGCCAGCACCGCCAGCAGGATCACCAGCCAGCTATAGGAAGAAACATTCACAAGGAGTACCGGACAGCCTTTCTGTTCAGGATGACAGGGTTTTGACCATCGCCACCGCCAGCGCGCTCATCAACGGTCCCGGCAGCAAGCCCAGCACCAGCAGCGCAATGCCGTTGACGCTCAGGGCAACCCGCATATCGGAATTGACCACGATCGGATGATTGTCGAGCGGCTCATCGAAATACATCAGCTTGACTACCCGCAGGTAGTAGAAGGCGCCGATCACCGACAAAACCACCGCGACCACTGCCAGCCAGACCTGGCCAGCGCTTAAGACGGCCTGCAGTACCGAAAATTTCGCGTAGAAACCCATGGTCGGCGGCACGCCAGCCAGGGAAAACATCAGGATCATCATCATCAGCGCAAACCACGGGCTGCGCCGGTTCAGGCCCTTGAAATCGTCCAGGTTCTCGGCCTCGAAGCCGGAACGGGCCAGCAGCGTGATCATGCCAAAGGTGCCGAGCGTGGCCAGTACATAAGTAATGATGTAGAACATCGCCGAACTGTAGGCATTCGCGGTGCCCGCCGCATCGCCGCCCACCACGCCGGACAACAGGCCGAGCAGCATGAAACCCATCTGGCCAATGGTCGAATAGGCCAGCATGCGTTTCAGATTGGTCTGCGCAATGGCGGTAATATTCCCCACCGCCATCGACATCACGGCCAGGAATACCAGCATCTGCTGCCAGTCGAATGCCATCGGCAACAAGCCTTCCACCAGCAAACGGACCGCGATCGCGAATGCAGCCAGCTTCGGCGCAGAGGCCACCAGCAGCGTGACCGCGGTCGGCGCGCCATGATAGACATCCGGCAGCCACATGTGAAACGGTGCGGCACCCAGCTTGAACGCCAGCCCGGATACGACGAACACAATGCCGAACACCAGCACCGTCTTGTTCGCCACGCCGGAAGCGGTCACGCGCGCCACTTCGACCAGATCCAGCGAGCCGGTGGCGCCGTACAGCATCGACATGCCGTACAGCAGGAAGCCGGAGGATAGCGCGCCCAGAACGAAATATTTCATCGCCGCCTCGGTCGGGATCGAGGAACCCCGGCGCAGTGCGATCAAGGCGTACAGGCTGAGCGACATCAGCTCGAGGCCGAGATAGATCACCAGGAAATTATTCCCGGAAATCATGATCATCTGCCCGAGCAGCGTAAACAGGGCCAGCACGTAGTATTCGCCGCCCAGATGGCCGCTGATCATGTTGCGCGCGCTGACGTACTGCTGTGAATAGATCAGCGACAGGCCGACCGACAGGTAGCAGAACAGCTTCAACACGTTCGACATCGGATCGGAAATGAACAGATTGTGGAAGGTGTAGGTGGTGGCGCCGCTGTTGAAGTCGACCATGGTCAGCGCCGCGCAGATGGCGATGGCGATCAGCGACAGCACATACGTGACATGCCGCTTGGCACTCGACAGAAACAGGTCGATCAACAGGATCGCCGACGCTGCTATCACGAGGAAAATCTCCGGATATGCCGGAACCAGGTTCATATTGTTCATTTGGTCGCCGCTATATGCGCTTGCAAGTTACCTTGCTAATGGATTTTGGAAATTGCGACATGCTGCAGCAAATCAGCCACGGAAACCTGCATCGCATCGATAAAGGGCGCCGGATAGATCCCCATCGCGAGCACCGCGATACCCAACAGGCCCAGCATGAAAAATTCGCGCTTGTTGAGGTCGGCCATCTGCGCCACCCGCTCATTGCCGATCGCGCCGAAGATCACGCGCTTGGCCAGCCACAGCGAATAGGCCGCGCCCAGAATCAGCGCCACCGCAGCCAGCAGGCCGATCCAGAAATTGAATTGCACCGCACCCAGGATCACCATGAATTCGCCGACGAAGCCGGAAGTGCCCGGCAAACCGCAATTGGCCATCGAAAACAGGATGAAGAAGGCGGCGAACTTCGGCATCGTGTTGACCACTCCGCCGTAGTCGGCAATCTGGCGCGAATGCAGGCGGTCATACAGCACGCCAATGCACAGGAACATGGCGCCGGAGACAAAACCGTGCGAAATCATTTGCGCGATGCCGCCCTGCAGCGCCATGTCGTTGAAGGCGAAAAAGCCGAGCGTGACAAAACCCATATGGGCGATCGATGAATACGCCACCAGTTTCTTCATGTCCGCCTGGACGATTGCCACCAGCCCGATGTAAATCACCGCGATCAGCGAGAGCGTGATCATGAAGCCGGACAGATAGTGGCTGGCATCCGGCGTAATCGGCAGCGAGAAGCGCAGGAAACCGTAAGCGCCCAGCTTCAGCATGATCGCCGCCAGTACCACCGAGCCGCCGGTAGGAGCTTCAACGTGCGCATCCGGCAGCCAGGTGTGCACCGGCCACATTGGCACCTTGACCGCGAACGCCGCCAGCAGAGCGAGGAAAATCAGAATCTGCTCCGACATCGAGAGCGGCAGCTTGTGCCAGACCAGGATATCGAAACTGCCGCCGGACTCGACGTACATATACAGCAGCGCGACCAGCATCATCACCGAGCCGAGGAAGGTGTACAGGAAGAACTTGATCGCCGCATACACCCGGTTGGGGCCGCCCCAGACGCCGATGATGATATACATCGGAATCAGCGTCGCCTCAAAAAATACATAGAACAGCAAGCCGTCCAGCGCGCAAAAGACGCCAATCATCAGGCCGGACAGAATCAGGAAGGCCCCCATGTATTGGGCCAACTTGTTTTCAATGACTTGCCAGGCAGAGATCACGACGATCACCGTGATGAATGCCGTCAACGGAATGAACCATAGCGACAGGCCGTCGATACCGAGGAAGTAATTGATATTGAAACGGCCGATCCACGGCATTTTCTCGACAAACTGGACGCCATGAGCGGCATTGTCGAAGTTCAACGCCAGCGGCACGGTGACGGCGAAACTGATCAGCGCGCCAATCAGCGATAACACCCGCACCTGGGTCCGGTCGCGGCCGCTGCCAAAGGCCAGCACCAACACGCCGAACAAAATCGGGCACCAGATGGCAAGACTGAGCAAGGGGAAAGTTGACTGCATCATAGTTATATTTGTTTTTGCGTCGCCGCTTAACGGGCGAACGGAAACGGCATGAAATAAATCAGGAAACCCAGTACGCCGAGAATCATCACGAATGCGTAGTGGTAGATAAAACCGCTTTGCGCCAAGCGAATGAAACTGGCAAGCCACCCCATCACCTTGGCGCTGCCATTCACGATCAGGCCGTCGATCAGGCTGCGGTCGCCGGCTTTCCACAGCCCGCTGCCCAGCCAGCGGGCACCGCCGGCAAATACGACCTGGTTGATCTTATCCATGTAGTACTTGTTATCAAGCAGCGTGTAGATGCCGCTGAATTTCTCCTTCAGCTGGGCAGGAATGCGCGGATTGACAATGTAGAAGTAATAGGACAGCGCGACGCCAGCGGCGGCCAGCCAGAAAGGCAGCGCGGTCAAACCATGCAGCGCCATCGCCAGCGGTCCGTGGAATTCTTCCGCCAGCATTGCCATCGCCGGGTGCGTGGCGCTGACGAAGATCGCATCGTTGAAAAAATCGCCAAACAGCATCGGACCGATCGTCACGAAACCGATCATCGCCGATGGAATCGCCAGCAGGATCAACGGAACCGTCACCACCCAAGGGGATTCATGCGGCTTTTCGCCTGGCGCCAGGCCATGACGATGGCCGTCGCCCGGATCTTCCTCGCTTTCATCGGCATGCGCGTGCTGCGCGTGCGGGGAACCGAAGCGCTCCTTGCCATGAAACACCATGAAATACAGGCGGAACGAGTAGAAGGCTGTGACAAAAACACCAGCCATCAGCGCGAAACTGGCCACTCCAACGCCGGTCAGTGTGCTGTGGCGCACCGCTTCGATGATGCTTTCCTTTGAATAAAAGCCGGCGAAGAACGGTGTACCGATCAATGCCAGAGATCCGATCAGCGTAGTCAGCCATGTGATTGGCATGTATTTGCGCAAGCCGCCCATGTTGCGCATGTCCTGGTCATGGTGCATGCCAATAATCACCGAGCCGGCCGCCAGGAACAGCAACGCCTTGAAGAACGCATGAGTCATCAGGTGAAACACGCTGACCGAGTAAGCCGATACGCCCAGCGCCACGGTCATGTAACCCAGCTGCGACAGCGTCGAATAGGCGATCACGCGCTTGATGTCGTTCTGGATCATGCCAAGGAAGCCCATGAACAGCGCGGTAATGGCGCCGATCACCAGCACGAAGGACAGCGCCGTATCCGACAGTTCGAACAACGGCGACATGCGTGCCACCATGAAAATGCCAGCGGTCACCATGGTCGCCGCATGAATCAGGGCCGAGATCGGAGTCGGGCCTTCCATCGAGTCCGGCAGCCAGACATGCAGCGGAAACTGCGCCGACTTGCCCATTGCACCGATGAAGAGGCAAATGCAGGCGACCGTCAGCAGCATCCAGTCGGTGCCGGGAAACAGCAGCTGCGCCAGCTCACCTTTTTTGGCGAAAATTTCCGCGTAATTCATCGAGCCGGCAAATGCCAGCAACAAGCCAATGCCGAGAATGAAGCCGAAATCGCCGACGCGGTTGACCATGAACGCCTTGAGGTTGGCGGCAATTGCGGTCGGCCGCGTGTACCAGAAGCCGATCAGCAGATAGGACACCAGCCCGACGGCTTCCCAGCCGAAGAACAGCTGCAGCAGGTTGTTGCTCATCACCAGCATCAGCATCGAGAAGGTGAACAGCGAGATATAGGCAAAGAAGCGGTTATAACCCTCGTCGTCCTTCATGTAGCCGATGGTATAGATGTGCACCATCAGCGAAACGAAGGTCACCACGCACATCATCATCGCAGTCAGGCTGTCGATCAGAAAGCCGATCTCCAGTTTGAGGCCGGCTACCGTCATCCAGTTATAGATGGTGCCGTCAAAATGCGCGCCATCCAGCACTGCCAGCAACGTCTGGCAAGAGATGATGAAGGCGATCAGCACACCCAGAATGGTGACGCTGTGCGAGGTGGTGCGGCCGACCTTGTTGCCGAAAAACCTGGTGCCAAACAGGCCGGCGATCACGGCGCCAACCAGCGGCGCCAAAGGTACAGCAAGGAGTAAATCCGGGTTAAGTTGCCCAGCCATGTTGAACCCTGTCTATATTATTCAGTTACTGTTTTGATCAGCCTTTGAGGCGATCGAGATCTTCGACGTCGATGGAATCCAGGTTGCGGAACAGGACCACCAGAATTGCCAAGCCAATCGCGGCCTCGGCAGCGGCCACCGTCATGATGAAGAAGACGAAAATCTGTCCGGCAGCATCGCCCAGATAGTAGGAAAAGGCGATGAAATTCATGTTCACCGACAACAGCATCAGTTCGATTGCCATCAGCAATATGATCATGTTCCGGCGGTTCAAGAAAATGCCGACGATCGAGATCGCGAACAGGATCGCGCCCAGGATCAGGTAGTGTGCTAGCGATAAACCCACGGTTCGCTTCCCTTATGGTTGGTCTTTGACGGCTTGCGCGGCGGGCGCGGCGTCGGCACGGCTGCGCGCCGATTCGGATTTCATGTTGACGACCCGCACGCGGTCGCGGCTTTTCACCTTGATTGCATCGGCCGGATCGAAATATTTCCGATCCTTGCGACGGCGAATCGTCAACGCCGTGGCGGCAATCATCGCCACCAGCAGGATCACTGCGGCCACCTCGAATGCGAACACATACTGCGTGTAGAGAACCTTGCCTAATTCCCTGGTACCGCCGATGTGGGCCGAGGCTGCCGGCACATCCAGTTCGAGCCGAAAGCCATGCAGCAGCACCGCCGACATTTCCAGCACGATAACGACGCCGATGATCGAACCCAATGGCAAATAAGACCAGAAGCCTTCGCGTATCTTGCTGACATTGATGTCCAGCATCATTACCACGAACATGAACAGCACCATCACCGCACCGACATACACCAGTACCAGCACGATGGCGAGGAATTCAGCTTTTAACAGGAGCCAGATGGCGGCGCTGGAAAAGAATGACAGCACCAGAAACAGGGCGGCGTGAACCGGGTTGCGATCCGTGATGACGCGCAATGCAGACAGCACCAGGATCAGCGCGAATGCATAAAACAAGAAGGTTTTGAATTCCATAGAAAGCCAGTCTTAGCTGAATCAACGATACGGGGCATCGACGGCACGGGCCGCGGCGATTTCTTTTTCATAGCGGTCACCGACTGCCAGCAGCATTTCCTTGGTGTAGTACAGGTCACCCCGTTTTTCACCGTGGTATTCGAGCACATGGGTTTCGACGATTGAGTCGACCGGGCAAGACTCTTCGCAGAAGCCGCAGAAAATGCATTTGGTCAGGTCGATGTCATAGCGCGTGGTGCGGCGCGAACCGTCGGCGCGCTGCTCCGATTCGATCGTGATCGCCACGGCTGGGCAAACCGCTTCGCACAATTTGCAGGCAATGCAGCGCTCTTCGCCATTCTCATAGCGGCGCAGTGCATGCAGCCCGCGAAAACGCGGCGACTGCGGTGTCTTTTCCTCGGGGAACAGCACGGTAATCTTGCGCGCGAACATATAGCGCCCGGTCAGCGCCAGGCCCTTGAACAACTCCCGCAACATCAAGCTACCGAAAAAATCCTTGATTGCAACCATTTTGGCCTCCATTGCCACTCAGCCTCGCGCTTCTTTATTTCCAGATATTCAGGGCCGGGATCTGCATCCATGCGGCGACAATTACCAGGTACGCCAGCACCAGCGGAATGAAAACCTTCCAGCCGAGGCGCATGATCTGGTCGTAGCGATAGCGCGGGAACGACGCACGCGACCAGATGAACAGCGATACCACGAAAAAGGTTTTGATGCCAAGCCAGAGCCAGCCCGGTATCCAGGTAAACGGCGCCATGTCGATCGGCGACATCCAGCCGCCCAGAAACATCAGCGACGCCAGCGCGGAAATCAGGATCATGTTGGCGTATTCAGCCAGGAAGAACATCGCAAACGACATACCCGAATACTCGACCATGTGGCCGGCCACGATTTCGGATTCACCTTCGACCACGTCAAATGGATGGCGGTTGGTCTCGGCGATGCCGGAAATCACATACACAAAGAACACCGGCAGCAAGGGCAACCAGTTCCATGACAGGAAATTCAGACCCAGCCCGGCAAAATAACCCTTGCCCTGGCCCAGCACGATATCGGTGAAATTCAGACTGCCCGACACCATCAGCACGATCACCAGTGCAAAACCCATGGCGATTTCATATGACAACATCTGGGCAGATGCCCGCATGGCGCCGAGGAAGGCATATTTCGAGTTGGAAGCCCAGCCGGCGATGATGACGCCATACACTTCCATTGACGTGATCGCCATCACGAACAACAAGCCGGCATTGATATTGGCCAATGCCACTTCCGGTCCAAACGGAATGATGGCCCATGCTGCCAGCGATGGCGCGATCGTCATCACCGGCGCAATCAGGAACAGGGCTTTGCTCGCCTTGGCCGGCACGATGATTTCTTTCAGCAGCAACTTCAATGCGTCCGCAATCGGCTGCAGCAAGCCGGCCGGGCCAACCCGGTTGGGACCAAGGCGGATGTGCATCCAGCCGATCATCTTGCGTTCCCACAGCGTCAGATAGGCCACCAACCCCATCAGCGGCAATACCAGGGCGATGATCTTGGCCAGATTCCAGACCAGCGGCCACAGGCCTCCAAACCAGCCCTGGCCGGTTGCGTGCAAACTCAGGAGCATTTGATCCATCAGGCTTTCTCCACCGACAGCACGCCAAACATCGGTCCCAGAGCGGCGGTGCTGGCATGTGCAGCAGCAACGCGCACCACATTGTCCGGCAGGCCGGCATCAATCTCAGCGGCTAGTTGTACGCTTTGCTGCCCTTGGCCGATACGCAACAGTGCGCCGTCCGTCACCGCCAGCTTTTGTGCCAGCGCCGTCGAAATCAGCGCACGCGGTGGCTGGGCATCGCGGGTTTCCTGCAGTGATCCGGCACGGCGCACGATCGCGTCGCTGAAATATATCGGCACATCGGCGATGCGTTCCAGCGCGCCATCTGCAGCTTCGCTTGCGATTGGCTGCAGCTCGATCGCGGCGATATTGTTCAGGCGCGTAACGAGGTCGATCTGGGTGGCAGAATCTCCGCCCAATACTTCATTCCGGATATCCTCGGAAGATTGGTACTCGAAATTGTCCAGTTCCAGCAAATTCCCTAGCACGCGCAGTACCTTCCAGCCGGGACGGGTCTCGCCCAGTGGTTTGACTGCACCATTGAAACTCTGTACACGGCCCTCGCAGCTGATGAAGGTGCCGGCAGTCTCGGTGAAAGGCGCAATCGGCAACAGGACATCGGCATAATCCGCCGCATGCTGGTATGGCGACAGAACAACCACCATATCCGCACGCTCCAGCGCCGTGCTTGCGGCGACCGGGTCGGCGGTATCCAGCTCAGGCTCGGTGTTGAGCAACAGGTAAGCCTTGCGTGGCGCGGTAAAAAACTGCGCTGCGTTGCGATCCTTGCCCGGCAACGCATGGGCCAGATAACCACCCACCGTATTCGCGCCTTCGGTCAGGTAACCCAGGCGGGCATCAGTCTGCTGTGCCAGCCACTGTGCCGCTGCATGCAGTTGCGACGCCTGCGGGTGCTGTGCTGCAGCGTTGCCGAGGAAGATGCCGCGCGCTTCGCCGCTCAGCAAGCTGGCAGCGATTTTTTCTGCGGCAGCCGACGGCTGAACCGATTCAAACCCGGCGGGCACGGCGACACTCCTGCTCTTCGCCACTGCCGCGACCACTTCGCCCAAACCCGACAACCAGGTTGAAGGCGCCTGGATCATCTTGTTGGCGACCGGCATTAACAGATCGTCGTCCACCGCATGCAGCACGTTGACCTGGGCACCATGCTTGACCGCTTGCCGCAAGCGGGACGCCAGCAGTGGATGATCCTTGCGCAGGAACGAGCCAACCACAAAAACGCGATCCAGCTTGCCAAACTCCGCCACCGACATGCCTAGCCAGGGCGTTAATTGGCCATCCAGCTGGAAATCGGATTGACGCAAGCGAAAATCGATATTTTCCGACCCCAAGCCGCGCACCAGCTTCTGCAGCAGCGACAGCTCTTCCAGTGTTGAGGTTGGCGCCGCCAGCGCGGCGATCGCGTCGCCGCCATGCTCCAGCTGGATGTTACGCAAGCCATGGGCGACGTATTCGAGCGCGGTTTGCCAGTCGGTTTCCTGCCACCGGCCGCCCTGCTTGATCATCGGCTTTTGCAGGCGCTGCGGACTATTCAAGCCTTCATAGGAAAAGCGATCCCGGTCCGACAGCCAGCATTCGTTGACATTCTCGTTTTCCAGAGGCAGCACCCGCATTACGGTGGCGCCCTTGACTTGCACGATCAGGTTGGAGCCCAGGCCGTCGTGCGGGCTGACCGATTTGCGACGACTCAGCTCCCAATTGCGGGCACTGAAGCGGAATGGCTTCGATGTCAGCGCACCGACCGGACACAGGTCAATCATGTTTCCGGACAATTCGGAATCAATCGCCTTGCCGACAAAAGCGGTAATTTGCGCATGCTCGCCACGGCCTAGCATGCCGAGCTCCATCACGCCGCCGATCTCCTGGCCGAAGCGCACGCAACGGGTGCAATGGATGCAGCGCGTCATTTCCTTCATCGATACCAGCGGTCCACCATCCTTCGGCGTTACTACCCGTTTTTCTTCGACATAACGTGAGCCAGAGGAGCCATATCCGACTGCCAGGTCCTGCAATTGGCATTCACCGCCTTGGTCGCAAATCGGGCAATCCAGCGGGTGGTTGATCAGCAGGAATTCCATTACGCCTTTTTGCGCAGTGATGGCCTTCGGGCTTTGAGTGTGCACCACCATCCCAGCGGAGACGGGAGTCGCACATGCCGGCAGCGGCTTGGGCGCCTTTTCGACTTCCACCAGACACATGCGGCAATTGGCCGCGATCGACAATTTTTTGTGATAGCAGAAATGTGGGATGTAGGTGCCCAGCTTGTTGGCGGCATCCATCACCATGCTGCCTTCCTGCACTTCCACTTTCTTGCCGTCTATTTCGATTTCAACCATGACTATGCTTTTTCGCCGTGAAATGCACTATGCGAATCCGTATTTGTTAAACGTGGTCGGGTACCAAGCAGCGCTTGTGCTCGATATGATGTTCAAACTCGTGCCGATAATTCTTGATGAAGGCGCGCACCGGCATGGCGGCGGCATCACCCAGTGCACAGATGGTGCGGCCCTGAATGTTGTCGGCCACTGAATTCAGCAGGTCCAGGTCTTCCTGGCGCCCGAGACCGTGCTCGATTCGATGCACCACCCGATACATCCAGCCGGTACCTTCCCGGCACGGCGTACACTGGCCGCAGGATTCTTCATAATAAAAATACGACAGGCGCATCAGCGAACGCACCATGCAGCGTGTTTCATCCATCACGATCACGGCACCGGAACCGAGCATCGAGCCGGCTTTCGCGATCGAGTCGTAGTCGAGGTCGGTGTCCATCATGACCTCGCCACGAATCACGGGCGCCGATGAACCGCCAGGGATCACCGCCTTGATCTGCTTGCCGCCGCGCATGCCTCCGGCCAACTCCAGCAGAGTCGCGAACGGCGTGCCGAGCGGAATTTCATAATTTCCCGGTCTTTCGACGTCACCCGAGATCGAGAAAATCTTGGTGCCACCATTGTTCGGCTTGCCGAGTGCGGCATAGGCCTCGGCGCCCATGCGGAAGATGAACGGCACTGCCGCGAAGGTTTCAGTATTGTTGATCGTGGTTGGCTTGCCATATAGGCCGAAGCTGGCCGGAAATGGCGGCTTGAAGCGCGGCTGCCCTTTTTTTCCTTCCAGCGATTCCAGCAACGCGGTTTCTTCGCCGCAGATATAGGCGCCATAGCCATGAAATGCGTGCAACTGGAAGTTGAAATCGCTGCCCATGATGCCATCGCCGAGAAAGCCTTCAGCGCGTGCTTCTTCCAGCGCCTCCTCGAAGCGTTCGTATTCCTTCCAGACCTCGCCGTGGATATAGTTGTAGCCGACGGTAATTCCCATCGCATAGGCGCCAATTGCCATGCCCTCGATCAGCGCATGCGGGTTGTAGCGGATGATGTCGCGATCCTTGAAGGTACCCGGTTCGCCTTCATCGGTATTGCATACCAGGTACTTTTGCCCCGGAAACTGGCGCGGCATGAAGCTCCATTTCAGGCCGGTCGGAAAACCGGCGCCGCCACGGCCACGCAGGGAGGAGGCCTTGAGTTCGGCGATCACCTGTTCCGGTGTGATTTTTTCATTCAGGATGCGTCGCAGCGCTTCGTAGCCGCCACGCTTGACGTAATCGGCGAGGTGCCAATTGCTGCCATCCAGTCCGGCAAGAATCAGTGGTTTGATATGACGATCATGCAGGCAGGTCATTTGGACGTTTCCCCGCTCAGTTCATTCAACAGCGCGTCGATCTTTTCATTCGTCATCCAGCTGCACATGCGCTTGTTGTTAACCAGCAGCACCGGGGCATCGCCGCAAGCGCCCATGCATTCACCTTCCAATAGCGTGAACTGGCCATCCGCGGTGGTTTCATGAAAATCAATGCCAAGCTTTTGTTTCAGATACTGTGCCGCCTTTTCGCTGCCGGATAATGCACATGGCAGGTTGGTGCAAATCGTCAGCTTGTGCGTACCGGTCGGCTTCAGGTTGTACATGTTGTAAAAGGTCGCAACTTCCTGCACCGCGATGCTTGGCATGCCGAGATAGTCCGCGACTTCCTGCATCAGTTCCGGCGACAGCCAGCCGGTTTCGTCCTGGCCAATGGCGAGCGCCGCCATGACTGCGGATTGTTTCTGCTCCGGCGGAAATTTGGCGATCTCGCGATCGATTTTTTGGTACGCCTGTTCTGATAACAGCATTGCTTTTGCCTCGAGTATGGATGCGCGATGCGCGC
>DATJCV010000038.1:0-1945 GCA_035497775.1 Burkholderiaceae bacterium
GTCGGCACCGGTGTATTCCTGGCCGCTGGCTTTCTTGTACCAGTCGTAGATGCGGCCGACGAAGGGCGAGATCAGTTGCGCCCCGGCCTCGGCACAGGCGAGGGCTTGCGGCAGCGAGAACAGCAGCGTCATGTTGCAGCGGATGCCTTCCCGTTGCAGCACTTCGGCGGCGCGGATGCCTTCCCAGGTCGAGGCGATCTTGATCAGGATGCGCTCGCGCGGGATGCCGGCCGCTTCGTACAGCGCGATCAGCGCGCGGCCCTTGGCGATCGTGCCTTCGGTATCGAACGACAGCCGGGCATCGGTTTCGGTCGAGACGCGGCCAGGAATGATGCGCAGGATTTCCAATCCGAAACGGACCAGCAGGCGGTCGATGATCTCGGCCACCGGCTTGCCGCCGTGCTCGCGTATCGTTGCTTCCAGCAGCGGACGGTATTCCTCTTTTTGCACCGCCTTCAGGATCAGTGACGGATTGGTGGTGGCGTCCTGCGGCGCGAACGCCTTCATCGTCTGGAAGTCGCCGGTGTCGGCGACGATGGTGGTGAATTGTTTCAATTGTTCCAATTGGTTCATCGCGCTTTCTTTCAAAGGTAGGAATCCGGTTGCATGTCGAATTTTTGCAAGGTCTTTTGAGCCTGCAGTATTTTTTTGCGGAATTCGGGTCCGCGTTGCAGCGCCAGGCCGACCGCCAGGATGTCGATTGCCACCAGGTGCGCCAGGCGCGCCGACATTGGCGTATAGGGATCGTCATTGGAGTCGAGGTCGATCGGCACCAGTACCGTGGCCAGCGCCGCCAGCGGCGTGCCGCTGGGCGCCAGTACCACGACATCGGCACCGCTTCTGCGCGCCAGCTGCACGCTGCGCAACAGCGCTCCACTGTGGCCGCGCTGGGAGATCGCCACCACCGCATCGCCTTTCTTCAGCAGCGAGGCGGCGATGCTGTGGATGTGCGGATCGCTGTAGGCGATGGCCGGCACCCCCGAGCGGAAAAATTTGTGCTGCGCGTCGGCGGCGACGATGCCGGAACCGCCCTGGCCGTAAAACTCGATTCTGCTGGCGGCTGCCAGCACGTCCAGCGCGCGCTGGATCGCGCTCGGATTCAGATGGGCGCGCAGGTCGAGCAAGGTGTTGATCGAGCGGCTGCAGATCTTGTTGACCAGATCGGCCGCCAGATCGCCATGCGTCGGCGGCTGGTCGGCGCCGGGCAGGGCGATCGCGATGTTTTGCGCCAGCTTCAGCTTGAATTCCTGCCAGCCGTCGTAGCCAATCGCGCGGCAAAAGCGTACCACGGTCGGTTCCGATACCTGTGCATTGCGCGCCAGCGCCGACAGGTTTTCAGCCAGCGCGCGCGGTGGATTTTTCAGGATCGCACGCGCGACTTTCTGCTCTGCCTTCGAGAGCGAGTCGAGCTGGCTGCGGATGGCGTTGAGCAGCATGCTTCTACATTTCCGGCAGCGCTTCTTCGCGCCATTGCAAGCCATCGCGGCCGATCAGCGCGCTGGCCGCGGCCGGGCCCCAGGTGCCGGCGGAGTAGGGAATCGGCTCGTTTTCTTCCTGTTCCCAGTAATCAAGGATCGGTGCCACCCATTCCCACGCCGCTTCCAATTCGTCGCTGCGCATGAACAAGGTCAACTGGCCGCGCAAGACGTCGAGCAACAGCCGCTCATAGGCTTCCATGCGCGGCGTCTTGAAGCTTGCGCGGAAATCCAGTTCCAGATCGACCGGCTTCAGGCGCATGCCTTCACCCGGCGTCTTGGCCATCAGATTCAAGTGCAAGCCCTCGTCCGGCTGCAGGCGGATGACCAGGCAGTTCGGCTGGAAGCTGCTGTTCGGCTGGGCAAAAATCGAGTGCGGTACCCGCTTGAAGCGAATCACGATTTCGGCCAGCTGATCGGCCATGCGCTTGCCGGTGCGCAGATAGAACGGCACGCCGGCCCAGCGCCAG
>DATJCV010000039.1:0-2917 GCA_035497775.1 Burkholderiaceae bacterium
ACGGCTGGATGCCGACAGTGAGGGCCTGCTTCTGCTAACGGACGACGGCCGCCTGCAGCATGCCATCAGCCACCCCGAACGCAAGCAAGCCAAAACCTACCTGGCGCAAGTTGAAGGGATGCCGGATGCAGGCAGCTTGGCGCGCCTGCAAGCACCGCTGGATCTGGGCGATTTTGTTACGCTTGCCTGCCGCGCCCGGCACATTGAGACGCCACAGTGGCTCTGGCCACGCCAGCCGCCGATCCGCGAACGGCATGACAAACCGGTCAGCTGGCTGTGCATTACGCTAACCGAGGGCAAGAATCGCCAGGTACGGCGGATGACCGCCGCCGTTGGCTTGCCGACGCTCAGGCTGATCCGCATCGCCATCGGCCCGTATACGCTTGCCGATTACCCGCTTCATCCAGGCGAATGGCGCGAAGTCGCGGCCGCCGAACTGGGGATTTCCGAGCCAAGCGATTCCCGCTCGCCCTATCGACCCTTGGCTCCTGGTTCCATTCGAAGCAAGCGCGGCAAATGAAAAACGCGACGAAAATTCGTCGCGTTTTTCGTCAAGGAACGAAATGGTGTCGGCTGCGGCACCCACCGCCAGAATCAGCCAGCTCAGGCATAGCTGCGCAAGCGTAACGAAAAATCGCGCAAAGCGTGAACCCCTGAAGCCTCGGCACGGGTGCACCAATCCTGCAAATGCTGCAACAATTGTTCGCGCGTCAGATGCGAGCGACCCCACAACGCCGTCAGATCCACTCTCATTTCGTGCAGGGTTTGCAGCGCTTTGCTGTGCGCGAACAATTCGCTCAGTTGCTGCTGCTCCGGTGGCGCCAGCCGATCGGCAGCGCGATACAGCAGTGCCCGGGACGACTTCAGCGCTCGCGTTGCGATTCTCGATTCGCTCGCCAGGCGCTTGCGCTCGTCGCGCCAGGTACGCCTCAGTGACTGCGCATATTTGGCCATCACGTCATACCGGTTCGCAATCACCGATTGCAGCGTCTCGAAGTCGGCAATCTGCTTGGCGCCATCGAACCGCGGCACCGGCGCCACTTTCTTCACCTGTGCCAGACCGGCAAGTTCCATCAGGCGGATATACATCCAGCCGATGTCGAATTCATACCATTTCGAGGAAAGCCTGGCCGAACTGCCAAACGTATGGTGATTGTTATGCAGTTCTTCGCCGCCGATCAGGATTCCGATCGGCAGGATGTTGGTGGAGGCATCCGCACAATCATAGTTGCGATAACCCCAATAATGGCCGATGCCGTTGATGATGCCGGCTGCGGTAATCGGAATCCACAACATCTGCACCGCCCATACGGTGACGCCGATCACACCGAACAACAGAACGTCGATCAGCAGCATCAGCACGATGCCAAGCCCGCTATGTCTGGTATAGAGGTTGCGCTCGATCCAGTCGTCCGGCGCGCCATGGCCGTATTTTGCTATTGTTTCGCGATTCCTCGATTCGGCACGATACAGCTCGGCCCCTTCCAGCAGTACCTTGCGGATGCCGCGCGTGACCGGGCTGTGCGGATCTTCAGCCGTTTCACATTTGGCGTGATGCTTGCGATGAATCGCCGCCCACTCCCGGGTAATCATGCCGGTCGTCAGCCACAGCCAGAAACGGAAAAAATGACTCGGAATCGCATGCAGGTCGACCGCCCGATGCGCTTGCGAACGATGCAGGTAAATGGTGACGCCGGCGATCGTGATATGCGTGACCACCAGGGTGTAGATCAGAATTTGCCAAGCGCTGGCGGCTGCCAAGCCATTGATCAGGAAGTCGATCGTGGCGTCGAAAGCGGTATTGAACATTCATGCTCCAGAATAATGCCGTGTCACGGTAAGCGGCGGCATCGATGCGATCCGGCGAGATGTTGACCGCATTGTACGTCGGCTATAAATCGGGATTGGTCGCCGATAAATCAAGGGGCGGTTCGCGCTGCTCGCGGCCATCGATGAAGCGCAGGTCGCGCTTCGGGTGGGCGATACGAATCTGGTGCGCCTTCAAAGTGCGCCAGACTGCACGGTTTACGTCGGACAGTACGTTGAGGCGGCCATTCTCGGGATCCGTAATCCAGAAGCCGATTTCCAGCTCAAGTCCATCTGGACCAAACTTGATCAGTAGCGCGCTGGGTGGAGTTAATTGGGATACGCGCTCAATCCGGCCAACCGCCTGCTCCAGCAGCGATAACAAACTTTCTACATCGTGGTAATACTCGATCACCAGTTGTGTCGAAAGCCGGATCGCTGTTTCGGATAGCGAATGATTTTGCACCGGGGTCGAGACAAACATCTCGTTTGGCACTGCCGACTCCACCCCATCCAATCCGCGCAGCACCGTGTAGCGGGTATTGATCTGAGCCACCTTGCCATAATATTTGTCGACCGTGACCATGTCGCCGATAGTCATCCCGCGCTCCAGCAGGATGACGAAACCCGAGACGTAGTTGCTGGCAACTTTTTGCAAGCCCAAACCGAGCGCCACACCGAGCGCGCCGCCGAATACCGACAACACGGTCAGATCGATGCCGACCATCGACAGGCTGATCAAAACCGCCACCAGCACCAGCACGGCGCGCGCCATGCGCGCCACGACGGTGCGCAGCGACGAATGCATGGTGTTCAATTGCATCAACCTGTCTTCCAGCATGGCGCCGAGCCAGAGCGCCAGGATCAGGGTCACGACCACCGACGCCAGCGCCTGCAGGATCGACAAAATCGAAATTTGATAACGCCCTACCGGCAGCACCGTTTGCTCCAGCTCATGCAGCAGGTCCGGCCACAAGCCGGTGATATACAGCGCAACGCCGCTCCACACCAGCACGGCAAACAATTTTTCAAATGCCAGCAGGAAGCTGCCGGGCGCACCATCGCGGTCGAAGGCGCGCTCCAATACGTAAAATACAAAACGGATCAGAGC
>DATJCV010000040.1:0-3163 GCA_035497775.1 Burkholderiaceae bacterium
CTGGGTCGAATACATGCTTCGATATTCTTCACTGTAAGCCGGCTCGGCATAGGCAAAAGCGGTCGAGAGCACCGGGATGCGGCGCCCAGCCAGCCAGCATGCCAGCCCATGCAACATGATCAGCAAGGTTTCGTGCGCAAAAATCCGCAGCGCCGCGCTCTCGTCGCGCTGCCGCAGGACCAGCGTGGCAACGCCGTCTTCCACCTCCAGGCGGGCGCCGAGATCGTCCAAGACCAGGTCAAAAAACTGCAACGCGCGCCGCAGCGCCTGCTCCAGCGTCTTGCAATGGATCACGCTCTGGCACAGCATGGCGAAACTGCCGACCTTCATGCGGCGCGCGTCCTGGCCGAAAAATTCGTCGTCCAGCGCCAGCGCCACTTCGCGCCATAATGCGCTATAGCTGGCGGCGGAAACCCGCGCATGCGGCAGCGCCAACAGGTCGGGCGAAATGCCGGCGACGCGCAGCAATGCCGCGGCATCCAGCTGGCGCTGAAGCACGCCCTGCATGGCCTGTTGCACGAAGCAGATGGCGACGCTGCCTTTTTGCATCGGGGATCGTGTTGAAAGTGGCAAGAGGGTTCCGATTCTAGCCCAAGGTTCTTGCCGGCTATGGCAAAACTGCTCAAGCGCCTTGCGCGCTTTCGACATAGATCAGCGGCGCTTCCCTTTTTATACTGGTGGTTTCAGCATCAACCGGAATACGCCAGCGATTGGCCAACCATTGCGAGGACAAAATGAGCGATCTATATACCGACGACCAGCGCATGATCCGTGACAGCGCGCGCGACTTCGCGCGCGAGCGGCTGGCGCCGAATGCCGCCGCCTGGGACAAGGCGGCGCAATTGCCCAACGAAATTGTCAGCGAGATGGGTGCGCTCGGCCTGCTCGGCATGATCGTGCCGGAGGAATGGGGCGGCACCTATACCGACTACACCGCCTACGCGCTGGCGATGGAAGAAATCGCCGCCGGCTGCGCCTCCTGCGCCACGCTGATGAGCGTGCACAACTCGGTCGGCTGCGGCCCGATCCTGAAATTCGGCACCGATGCACAAAAGCAGGCGTATTTGCCGGCGCTGGCGTCCGGCAGCATGATCGGCGCCTTCGCGCTGACCGAGCCGCAGGCCGGCTCGGAGGCGCACAACCTGAAGACCCGGGCCGAACTGAAAAACGGCCAATGGGTCCTCAACGGCAGCAAGCAGTTCACCACCAACGGCCAGCGCGCCGGCATGATCATCGTGTTTGCCGTCACCGATCCGGCGCTGGGCAAGAAAGGCATTTCCGCCTTCATCGTACCCAGCAACAGTCCGGGACTGACGGTCGGCCGGCCCGAGCACAAGATGGGCATCCGCGCCTCCGACACCTGCGCGATCACCTTCGACAATTGCACGATTCCGGAACAAAACCTGCTGGGCGAAGCCGGCGCCGGGCTGAAGATCGCGCTGTCCAACCTGGAAGGCGGCCGCATCGGCATCGCCGCCCAGGCCATCGGCATCGCGCGCGCCGCGCTGGATGACGCGCTGCGCTACGCCGGCGAACGTACCCAGTTCGGCAAGCACCTCGCCGAGCACCAGAGCATCGCCAATATGCTGGCCGACATGGCCACCCGCCTGAACGCGGCGCGCCTGTTGACCCACCACGCGGCGCAAATGCGCACGGCCGGCCTGCCCTGCCTGTCGGAAGCCTCGCAGGCCAAGCTGTTCGCGTCGGAAGCGGCGGAATGGATCTGCTCGAAGGCGATCCAGATCCACGGCGGCTATGGCTATCTGGAAGACTACCCGGTCGAACGCCATTACCGCGACGCCCGCATCACGCAAATCTACGAAGGCACCAGCGAAATCCAGCGCATGCTGATCGCACGTGGCCTGACGCCGACAGAATAACGGTTCGACGGATATGTCCTGTCGTTCCCGCAACCTTCAGCGGGAACGACAGGCCAGTGGCCCGCAAACCACCTTCTTCATTCATCCAAACCACATCAAATTCATGAATACAACCGTTACTTCCAGCCAGCCTGAAGACGAAATCCTGTTTGAAGTCATCAATCACGTCGGCCTGATCACGCTGAACCGCCCCAAGGTCCTGAATGCGCTGTCGCATGGCATGGTGCGCGCCATGGCCGCCCGCCTGGACGCCTGGGCCGCCGATGCGCAAATCCGCGCGGTGGTGCTGCGCGGCGCCGGAGAAAAGGCGTTTTGCGCCGGTGGCGATATCCGCTCGCTATATAACAGCTGGCATGAGCACGGCGCGCTGCATCACGATTTTTTCATCGACGAATATCGGCTGGATTACCAGATCCATCGTTTTGCCAAACCCTATGTGGCGCTGATGGATGGCATCGTGATGGGCGGCGGCATGGGACTGGCACAAGGGGCCTCGCTGCGGCTGGTGACCGAGCGCACGCGGGTGGCGATGCCGGAAACCGGGATTGGGCTGATGCCGGACGTCGGCGCCAGCTATTTCCTGGCGCGCACGCAACGCGAACTGGCGCTCTACCTGGGAATTACCGGGCAATCGATTTTTAGCGCCGACACGCTGTTCTGCAGCCTGGCGGACGCCTTTGTGCCGCACGCCGCGCTGGCCGACCTGGAACAGGCGCTATCCGGCATTCGCTGGAGTGCGGACCCGCAAGCGGATATTTACGCTGCGCTTGGCGCTCGTCCGGCAGCACCCGAAGTGCCGCCGCTGTTCGAGGTACTGCCCGCCTTGCATCGGCATTTCAGCGCCCCGGACGTGGCCGCGATCATGCAGTCGCTGAGCGAGGAAAGCGACCCGCGTTACCAGGAATGGGCGCAAAAAACCCTGAAAACTATGCAAACCCGTTCGCCGCTGATGATGAACGTCACCCGGCGCCAATTGTTGCACGGCCGCCGTCTCGACCTGGCCGATTGTTTCCGGATGGAGCTGGGACTGGTCCACCATTGTTTCGAGGATGGCGACTTCATCGAAGGCGTGCGCGCCCTGATCGTGGACAAGGACAATGCACCGCAATGGCAGCGCGCGCCTTCGGCACAGGCTGCGCAGCAAGCGCTGGACCGCTTCTTCACGTCACCCTGGGAGTCGCAACAGCATCCATTGGCGGCATTGGGCCGGCACTGACGATCGCAACGCCAGCATGAAAAACGCCCGGTTTTTTTGCCGGGGCGCATATCGCCCTACAATCGCG